>JAYNKS010000189.1:0-3563 GCA_038111345.1 Gammaproteobacteria bacterium
TTTGAATCGAGCGTTATGGCCAAAACGGGTCTGTTGTTGGATCCGTACTTTTCAGCCACGAAGATTGCCTGGATTCTTAATCATGTCGACGGCGCCCGGGCGCGTGCTGAAAAAGGCGAGCTGGCGTTTGGTACGGTCGATACCTATTTACTCTGGCAACTCACTGGCGGACGTGTGCATGCCACCGACGCCACCAACGCATCCCGCACCGCCCTGTTCAATATTCATGATCAGCAATGGGACGAGGCGCTGCTGGATCTTTTCAACGTGCCCCGCTTGCTGCTGCCGGAGGTACGCAACAGTGCGGACGATTACGGCACCACGGACAAACACGTACTGGGTGCATCGATCCCGATTCGCGCCCTCATCGGCGATCAGCAGGCGGCGCTCGTTGGCGCGGGCTGTCTTGAGGCGGGCGATATCAAAAGCACGTACGGGACCGGGTGCTTCGCCATGCTGAACACGGGATCGCATCCGGTGTCGTCACAGCACCGCCTGTTGACGACGGTAGCGTATCGCATCAATCACCAGGTCAGCTATGCGCTCGAGGGCTCTCTCTTTATGGCAGGTGCCAGCGTGCAATGGCTGCGCGACACCCTCGGCATCATCGATTCTGCAGCGCAGACTGAAGCGCTCGCGGCTAGCCTACAGAGCAACCACGGTGTTTATCTGGTGCCGGCCTTTACCGGTTTAGGCGCTCCGCATTGGAACCCCCATGCGCGAGGCATGTTGCTCGGAATGACGCGGGATACCGGACGAGCGCACATCGCGCGAGCAACGCTCGAAGCGATCTGTTACCAAACGAAGGAGTTACTGGACGCGATGAGCGAGGATATGGGCGCCCAGCCGAAAGTGATGCGGATGGATGGCGGGATGGCGGCAAATAACTGGCTGGCTCAGTACCTCAGCGACATCACCCAAACCACCGTCGAGCGAGGGGCGTTGCTCGAGACCACGGCACTCGGCGCGGCGCGCCTCGCCGGACTGGCGGCAGGCGCATTCGACTCGATAGATGCTCTGAAAGATCTCTGGCAATGCGATAACCAACGAGTCCCTCACATGCGGGTCGATGAGCGCGACACGCTTTTCGCGGCGTGGCAAAGGGCAGTCAGCGCTGCCATCCATTACGCGCCAGAACCATCGCCTTGAGTTAGCGCGCCAATCGATCCGCTTCGGCAAGAATGAGATCCGAGGCTTTTTCCGCGATCATCACAACCGGTGCATGGGTATTGCCGGAAACCAGGGTCGGCATGATCGAACAATCCACCACCCGAAGGCCGCGAACCCCATTCACTTTTAATGTGGGATCAACGACGGCGTCGCCACCCACGCCCATCTGACAAGTGCCCGCAGGGTGAAAAATCGTCACGCCATGGTTGCGCGCAAAGTCCAGCAACGCGTCGTCCGATTGCGCCGCAGGGCCGGGCTTGTACTCATCCACGATGAACTTTCTCAATGCCGGCTGATCCGCGATCTGCCGGGTCACACGGAGCGCGGCCACGACGGTTTGCTGATCGTGTGCGGTGGAGAGATAACCCGGATGGATTTTGGGCCGCGCCATGGGATCGGCGCTGTCAATGGCAAGATGACCCCGACTCGTGGGTCGAAGCTGACAGACCGACGAGGTGAAGCCAGGAAAGTCATGCAGTGGCGCCCCAGGCAAGTCTGCAGAAAGCGCCGCGAAGTGAAACTGAATGTCTGGCCGATCCAGATCCCGGCGAGTCCGCACAAAGGCGCCGGCTTCATTGATACCTACTGCCATGGGGCCCGTGCGCTTGAACACATACTTCATGCCCATCGCCAGTTTCCTGGAGAGGCTTCGCATGTCGTCGTTCGTGGTGAGCGGCTGGTTGCACCGGTGAATGACGCGAATCTGAAGGTGATCCTGCAGGTTTTGCCCCACCATAGGCTGATCCACTAGAGGCTGAATACCCAGATCCTGGAGCAGAGTGGCATTGCCGATACCGGACAACTGCAACAGCTGCGGTGACTGCAACGCCCCAGCACTCAAAATCACTTCGCGGTGAGCCATCGCCTTTTTTTCTTTTCCGCGCTGACGATAAACCACCGCATGGGCTTGACTATTTTCAAATTCAACCCGGCAGGCATGCGCATCGGTTTCCACAAAAAGATTCGTCCTGGATTTGGCGCTCTTTAAATAGCCGGTTGCGCTGGAGCAACGCCGGCCCTTCCAGGTGATCAGTTGATAAGGGCCAGCGCCCTCCTGACTCTCCCCATTGAAGTCATTGTTTTTGGGATAGCCCGCCTCGTTGCAGGCGTCAATAAAGGCGCGCGCCAAGGTGTTGGGCGTTCCGATATCCGAAACGCCCTGCGGGCCCTTGTCGCCATGGAAGGCATCCTTGCCCCGCTCGTTGCGTTCGGCCCGGATAAAGTACGGCAGCACTTCTTCCCACGACCAGCCGGCGTTACCCATGGCCGCCCACTGCTCGTAATCCTCGGGCTGTCCTCGCACATAAATCAGCCCATTAATTGCGCTTGACCCGCCCAACGTGCGTCCTCTGGGCCAGTAAATGGACCGGCCGTTCATACCCGGATCCGGCTCGGTGTAATAGCGCCAGTTGTACACGGGATGAAACATCGTCTTGGCGTAGCCGATGGGAATATGAATCCACGGGTATCGATCTTTCGGCCCCGCTTCCAGGAGCAGTACGCGGTGTCGACCGTTTGCGGACAACCGGTTGGCCAGCACGCAGCCGGCCGACCCGGCGCCAACCACAATGTAGTCAAATTCCATCAGCGCAAATCGGGAGAGAAGTCAGGGTTAGTCTGTGAGATTACAGTAGTAGTGCTCATCGGTGAGGCAATGACTGATACGAAGTTCGATCGGTTGCTGCCGATGACTCATCGCGAGGCACTCGATTTCCAGCAGGGGCGTGCCTGGCTCGACGTGCAGGTATCGTGCATGCTGCTGACTTGCGCTGACGGCTCGCAGCCGCTCCCGTTTGCCCACCACCGGGACACCAAATTCCCGCTCGTAAAAGTTATAAACCGTGTTCGGTAGATCTCTCGCATCGATTTTTTCAATCGAGGCGAAAAGGTCATATGACAACGCGATGGTCTCATAAATCTTCGGCTCAAGATTCAAAAAACGCACCCGCACGATGCGGATGACTTTCTTTCCTTCGGCGAGCTCAAGTGCATCCCGTTCAGAACGCGTCGCGGTATGCACGGAAATGCGCAGCGTCTTACTCTCCGGCAATTCGCGCGCGCCATCGTCACGAAAAAGATGAAAAAAGCCAAAGGGCTTGTGCCGGGTAACGGCGGTGCCGCGCCCTTGATGCCTCGCCAGCAGACCCTGGATCACCAGATCGTCCAGCGCCCGCCGTACCGTACCCTGACTCACTCGAAACTCTTCGGCGAGCTTCATCTCGCTGGGCAGAAGCTCCCCGGGGCGCCAGTGGTCTGCTGCCAATCGCGCGAGCAACGTCTCCTTGATTTCCTCGTATAGCGGTCGTTTTTCCACAAGAGCCCCGTAAAGCCTAGTTCGCAAACCCGGGCCAAAGAACAGCAATTGACCCCATGGGACGATTCAGTTATAACAC
>JAYNKS010000190.1:0-232 GCA_038111345.1 Gammaproteobacteria bacterium
CCACGACGAGCAACCCGCTCGCCGCCAGCCAGTTCCAACCGAGCGCGAGACCTATCAATGCCACCAGGCAGACCGCGACGGCAATGGGACGGCGCCTGAACCACTGACGCAAATTGCGCACTCGGGCGCCTCGCCCCGGACCGTTCTCTTTCTCGCTCTTCGCCATGACGGTGACCTCTGTTTCAATCAGTGGCGTAGATCGACATTTCGTCATCCGTAATCGCATAAATCA
>JAYNKS010000190.1:242-2417 GCA_038111345.1 Gammaproteobacteria bacterium
CCGGGAAGCGATACACCGCGGATCTCTGGCCGTTCGTCCAGGAGCTTGTTAATAACCCCCACCGGAACATGACCCTCGATCACGTACCCATCGAGCAGCATGGTATGACAACTTTGTAAGCGGGACGGTACGCCATGCTCGGCTTTGAACTGCCTCAAGTTGGGGGTTTCAGTCACCTTGATCTCATAGTCGTACTGGCGCAAGTACGCAGCATATTGGTCGCAGCACCGGCAACTCGGATTTTTGTACAGCGTCGCATCAACGGTTTCGGCGGCCTGCACCGACGGCAAGCTGGCCAAGTAAACGGTCACCATCAACGCCCCTCTGAGGATCGATGTGTATCGCCTTTTCCAACGCAGAAAGGTTGTCATGAACGGTCTCCTTTTTTGGATTTACTGAAGAACAGGTACTTAATCATGGACAGGATCGCCAGAACCAAGGTAATGAACAGCAGGATCAGCAAGACGATACACGCCAACATAAAACCAGCGCCCATCATGCCGGAGTCTTGCATCATCCCAGCCGAAGCTTGTTCGGCAGCCAAGGCGGTGTTTGCCAGAAATGTAAATGCTAAAAGTAAAAATGAACGCATCAAATTTTTCATGGGTTGCCTCCAGTTAAAGTAAGTAGAGTACCGAAAGTACCGCCGCCCGGTACCGAAAGTACGGATCGGTACCGGACGGCGATGACGCATTAAGTTTTCAGCGGTGGTGTCGGTGCCCCCTTGGGCAGACCGCGTCCCCGCCATAGCATGAAGATTGCCGGGTATACCACCAGCACCATCAACAGGGCAGAAATCACCCCGCCGACCATGGGCGCGGCGATGCGCTGCATCACGTCCGCGCCGGTACCGCTGGCGAACAGGATCGGCACCAACCCGATAAAGGTCGACAGCCCGGTCATCAGCATGGGCCGGATGCGTTGGCCGGCGCCGCTCTGGACGACTTCGGTCATATCTCCACGGGTATTGAGTCGGCGCTCGGCCTCCCTGTCCCGCCAGGCGATATCCAGATACACCATCATCAGCAACCCGAGCTCCACGGCGAGCCCCGCAACGGCAATCATGCCCACCCAGACGGCGACACTGAGGTTAAAGTCCAGCCACCACATCAGCCAGACGGCCCCGCTCAGCGAAATGGGCACACTCAGCATCACCAGCAGGGTCTCTACGAGGGAGCCTCGGTGCATAAAGAGCATGAAGAAAATCAGGAACAGCGTGATCGGAACCAGCAATTGGAGTTTGGCTTTGGCCCGCTCAAAATACTGGAACTGCCCCGCCCAAGCCAGCCGATAACCGTCCGGCACATCGACCTGGTCGCCAACCACCTGCTTGGCCTGTTCGACATAATCGGCAATACCGACTTCGCTTTTGACGTCCACAAAGACGAATCCCACAAGTTGCCCGTCCTCACTGCGAATGGAAGGCGGCCCGGTTTGAAACTCAATGTCCGCCACCTGGGCGATGGGAATCTGCTCCCCGGAAGGAGTGGGCACCAGTACTCGCTCCAGCGCTTCCACGTTGTCGCGGTAATCCCGGGCGTAGCGCACCAGGATGTTGTAGCGCTCGCGCCCCTCCACGGTTTGCGACACCACAGTCCCCCCCATGGCCGCCATGATCACCCGTTCCACATCGCCAACGTTGAGGCCAAAGCGAGCCGCAGCACTTCGGTTGACGGTGAAATCCAGAAAGTACCCACCGGTGCTGCGCTCGGCAAAGGCGCTGCGGGTGGCATCGGCGGTGCGCTCATCCTCCTGCAGGGCATTTTCTATGGCGATGCCGGTTTTTTCGATGGTGGCCAGATCCGGGCCGAACACCTTGATGCCCAGGGCCGAACGAATGCCGGTGGCCAGCATCTCGGTTCGGGTCTGGATTGGCATCCAGAAGATATTGGGCATACCCGGGAACTTCAGTTTCGCGTCCATCTCCTGAATCAGACCGTCCCACGTCATGCCCTCGCGCCACTGGTCCTCCGGCTTCAAGGTAATGACCGTTTCCACCATGGATAACGGCGCGGGATCGGTCGCGCTGGTGGAGCGACCAACCTTGCCGAAAACATGCTCCACTTCGGGAATGTCGGCAATGATCCGGTCCATAGTCTGCATGGTCTGGGTGGCCTCGGAAATGGACATTCCCGGCAGCGCGGTGGGCATAAAGAGAACCGAGCCCTCGTTCAG
>JAYNKS010000190.1:2427-3487 GCA_038111345.1 Gammaproteobacteria bacterium
GTGGCATAAACTCGTTGCCCAATTGCCGGAAGGGAATGATCGTGATCAGCAATAGCAACACCGCTCCCACGATGACTCCCCACCGAAAACGCGCGGCGAAAGCCACCACAGGCCGGTACGCAGCCACCAGCCACTGGTTCAACTTACTGCGATCAGCACGGATCTTGCCGCGAATCAGCCATACCGCGAGGGCCGGCACCAGAGTGATGGACAGGAACGCCGCAAATGCCATGGAATAGGTCTTGGTAAAAGCCAGAGGCTTGAACATGCGCCCTTCTGTGCCTTCCAGGACGAACACCGGCATAAAGGAGATGGTGATGATTGCCAGCGAGAAAAAGATGCTGGGGCCTACCTGCTGCATGGCCTCAATAATCACGTCCCGTCGGGATTTGGCCTTTTCCTCGGGGTCGGCGTCGTCACTCTCCCACCGGGCCAACCGTTTGTGGATATTGTCGATAATGACAATCGCCGCATCCAGCATGGCGCCAATGGCCACCGCAATGCCGCCCAAAGACATGATGTTGACGGTCAGCCCCTGAAAATACATGGGGATGAAGGACATCAGCACCGCTACCGGGAGAGTAATCGCGGCCACCAGCGTAGAGCGCACGTGTAACAGAAACACGCCGATAATCAGGGAGACAATCAGGATCTCCTTAATCAGTGTCGAGGTCAGCGTGTCAACGGCTTCGTTGATCAAAATCGAGCGATCATAGACCGGCACAATTTCGACACCTTCAGGGAGCCCGGGCTTGATCTCTTCCAGGCGCTGCTTGACCTTGTCAATAACTTCCAGGGCGTTCTCGCCATAACGCATTACCGCAATACCGCCCACGGCTACGCCCTCGCCGTCCAGCTCCGCCTGACCGCGCTGCATAGCCGGTCCCAATGCCACGTGACCGACGTCTTTTACCGTGATCGGTACACCCTCAGCCGTGGTTTTTAACACCACTGTTTCCAGATCCGCTACGGACTTCACATAACCCCGCCCGCGAATAAACTGCTCGTGGCCTGCCACCTCAAGAATGCGTCCACCTACATCCTGGTTGGAGTCCCCAAC
>JAYNKS010000191.1:0-3482 GCA_038111345.1 Gammaproteobacteria bacterium
ACAACTCCATGACTGCCCCTGCCCTAAAGTTCGCTCAAACAACAGGAGAGTGTTATGAAACAGTGGATTTCAGTTATTGCTGCTACATTCGTTTTCGCGATTGCTCAGAGTGCAAGCGCAGGTAATTGTAGCGGTGGAGAAGGCGGGGACGGTTACAAGAAAGCCGAAATGTCGACGGATTCATACGATCGTTATTGATTGCTTCGGCGCCCAAAAAAAAGCCCCGCTTGTCGGGGCTTTTTTAGTTCTGAATCTCTCGTTCGGACTAGAGTGTCTCTATAACGTCCCCACTCAATACCAGGACGTCTCCATACGTTGAGAGCATGCTGAAAAAACCTGGAAATCCTGACCATTCTTGAGCGGCGGCCAAGTGCTCTCCAATTCCTTCCGGTGCGACATAAACCTCATTAATGGAGAAGACAACATGGCCTGTGGTACACCTTAGGCATTGTCTCAGCCGGAGCGGTCGGTTCATTTGCAGGAAAGTTTTTCTTGAGGTGGTAAGTAACCAGCAATCCGCCCTTGATTAGCCCAGCGGCCTTTCTCGCAAAGGTATCAGGAGTTATGTCCAGAACCCTAATCGCTCCGCTCGTCCATTTCTTCAATTTTCAAAGGCGCGTATCAGTGGCCACCCTTGAGCCCGGTATAATTTATGCGAATGAAATTTCTCATCGCAATAGTCGGGCTTACGGCCGTTTTGCTTATGTATCCGAGTTTCAACGAGGACACGCGAAGCGGTTGTGGCGCGCTGGAGGTTCGCTCGCTTCGTCTTCTTGCCCAAAGCAGCGGTGAGGACCCTGCGGCACTGGCGATCATTCGACCGCTCCTCGGCGTAGGCAGTGGCGAGTACGCGAAGGAGATCGTCAAATCGGAGTACTCAAGCGTCCCATCCGGAATGGGCTGTAGCGTGATGTACTGGCATTCCATGATCGACCCAGGCGGTTACACCGAGAAGCTCACTGTTCGCCTCGAGAACTTGCTAAATTAGAGTACCTGGCGACGTTATGTAGTTTCTCTGGAAGTCTGGGTTCTTAGCATATCTTTGCGCTGCGTGCACGGAGTAGTCGGTCACCAATCAGCGGAGAGCTCTCGCTCTTAGGTCTAGAACATGAGTAATGGAATTTCTCTACAAACATTACCGCCATGTAGCTCGTTACCAGCCGATGTAATAAGGACGGCTGTTGGCGTCCTCCCAACCGCCTTGGCATGGATTGAAGATGATCAAGTGGTTTTATCGCTTGATGCGGCGTCAGCTTATGAGCGGATTGCTTCCACCGATTTCTCGAAAACGGCATGGGCTATTGATGACAGTCGAGACCAGAACGATGTTGCCGTCTGGACCGCGCTTGGTGGCTCTTTCATAGCAGATTATTCAGCATCTCCAGAGCAACCTCGGATTTTTGCCTGGTTAATGAGTCCTGTCCCCGAAGCAGCCCAATTTGCCCTGAAACATCTTAAGGGAAGAGACGGCCGATGGGTCCCAACATCTTTGCTCGCATTAAAAGATGAATTTCTTGGCTGGATTGACCACAATCGAGACGTAGTAGACAGGGATGCGCTCGACTCCATTATTGCGCTTGGCCCGGTTGGATTTCGGTTTCGGACCAAACCTGACGCACTGCCGAGCTTTTTTACCATGCGCGAATTCGATGGGCACCAGGCGCAGGTGGTATTACCCGGTGACGCCCCGCACTGGACGCGATGGCTTATGCGATTTACTGAACTAACGAGTTTTCGCTTCTTAGGCGTTACCTCTGCGAATCTTTCAGATCTTGGGCGAGAGGTTCGCTCTGGAGGCACTCATAAAGATCTGGCCGAGTTACAGGCTGACATGGGCCACCTTGGTATACCAATTCTTTCCGGCCCAATCAGCATTGACGGTACTCCTCTTGCACGGAGCGAGCGACCGTTTGGCTACAAGAGACTGAATATTCCCTATCTTTCGCTCAACAAAACAGAACGCGCGGCAAGTTCGGCGATAGCTCCGATATCTACCTCTCTCCTTGGATTTACAAAAGAGGCGACGGCATGGGAACTGCTCCGACATGGCTCACTGCATGAACAAACTCTAGCCAACGAGCTGAAAACTTTCGGAATTAAGTTAGACAATCAAACCAGCGGCCGTCTTGAACTTTCACATTATGTTGGCGATCTGGTTGCAGCGTTTCCTTTGTTCTCCGAGCTAGAAGCGGCGCAAATCGCTGAGATTTCCCAAATGATTGAAATGATCCCCTTCCAGCAGGGGGCGCTGATCATACGGGAGGGTGACAAGGCAGAGAAGATGTTTTTTATCGCCTCGGGCTCGGTACAAGCGGACGTTGGCGAGGGGATTTTATTAACCGCTGGGTCTTTCTTTGGAGAGATATCTCTCCTTACGGGTGTCCCCAGGACCGCAACCATCATAGGTTTTGAGTCAGGCGTGCTGTTAGCTCTCGACACCCACATCCTCCACCGCTTGATGGAGTATCTCCCAGAACTTGCTGAGCCTATTAAGGAACTCGCTAAAAATCGGCTGAACGAGATTAAAAGACTACGCGAGTTCGGTGAAGCGGAGCGTCCGGATCTATAACCTCATGCCTTCGCGACTGTAGTGATCGAGGTAAATGCAAGTCGAAGAAGAGGCGTCTCTAGACCACTCCTGTTGGCGCGCCTTATTAATCCGCCGAGAATATGGTCCGCCTCAGTTTGCGAACCGGCAAGGAGGTCCCGCAGCATAGAAGCGGTAAATCCTGAGCCTTGTTGTGTCAGCATGTCGAGCGCCTTAGCTTTCGACGCTTGACTCACGGGATGATCAAACTCACGGGCCACGGCGCAGCACTCCGCATACATCTGACGGGTGAGTTCCTCTCCAAAGGGTGTCGCAGCAATATCGCCAACAGACGCACGACAACTGGTCGTCATGCCCGCAAGCGTCGCTAAAAACACCCACTTGTCCCAGAGCACTTGCTCAATGTCTTCCGCCAGAGCGGTTTTAAACGGCGCGCTCTCACAGATTGAAAAAAATTCTTTTGCCAGGCCCTCATGCGCTGCGTGTCGAGGACCCACAGTCAGCATATGGATATCGGATAGTTGCTGGATCACTCCATCTGGTTTGATCGTGGCGGCGATATGTGCCACGCCACCCATAACCCGCTCCCGCCCAAGCTTTTTGTCCAATACGTCTAGATGATCAAATCCATTTAAAAACGGTAGAACCACCGCCGTCTCAAGCGCAGGGTTTAATGACTCAAGCGCATCGTCCAGATCGTAGGATTTAGACGCCAAAACAATCAGTTCGTAACCGGCTGTTACGGTCTCGGAAGTGACGATTTTCGGTTGAACCGCAAAGTCACCGTATGGGCTCTGGATTTTGAGGCCGTTCGCGTCGATCAAGGCTTTTCGCTTTTCGCGAAGCAGGTACGTAACGTCTGCGCCAATCCGAATAAGTTGGGCGCCAAAATAACCGCCAATACCGCCTGCCCCCAGAATGAGAATTTTCATTT
>JAYNKS010000192.1:0-321 GCA_038111345.1 Gammaproteobacteria bacterium
GTGCTACCCGCTTCTGTGCGAGGATGGATCCGCTTTCAAAAGATGGGGAAAATCGGGCGAGTCCAGCGCTTGGGGTGCCGGGGACGTCTAGCTTGAACGAGCTGGCAAGTCTGATGATTCGCTTTTTATCGGCGCTGACTCCAATCGTTATCCAAAGTTCGTGATGGGTGGGGCTATTTCGATCCCCGATAACGTAACGAGCGGCGAGAGGGTCTTGAGTGCCAGGCACGACCCCGTGGACAAGAATCCGGTAACCTTTAGAGGCGTTTAACCGCGCTTTTATGGTGGATAATTTGCCCTGTTGTTTCACGAGGCGGTGTT
>JAYNKS010000192.1:331-3457 GCA_038111345.1 Gammaproteobacteria bacterium
GTCGACGCCATGAGTTGGGCTGATGTGATGTTTTCTTTTGGCTCGGCCGCGTCGCTGTCCGCGGGAACAACGACAAGGTATTCTATTTGAGGGCTTGCCCAAACGGCCGAGTGACCTAAGCTGCCCACTGCTGACAAAATACCGGCAATGAATATCAACTTTTTTAACAGACCCATACGCTGGCTCTCTTGTTCAATTCTTACTGTCGCCGATTGCGGGGCCGGCCAAGATGGAGGCCAGATCGGCTACAGACTCTGATTCCGGGTCTAATTGATCAAGTACCCAGCCGCAGAGTTGAGCGCGCAGGATAGGGTCCGGAAGTTCGAGAGCCACCCGCATTTTGACTGGGGAAATCATTTTGAAACCGGTTTTTTCCTGAGACAGTAATCGGGCCATCCCTGCTGGATCAATCTTCGCGTCTTGTTCAAAAATAAAAGAACCGCCGGTCCGACTCAACCTTATCTCCAAAATACCCAGGTCCGCGGCCCGAAGTCGCAGTCGAGTCTGCAGAAACAGCATTTCTGCTTCACCTGGCAGAGGTCCAAAGCGGTCCAGCATTTCTAACTTCAACTCATATAGCTCGGTCTCATGCAATGTGGACGCCAGGCGCTGATAGAGCACCAGGCGTGAATAAACATCAGGCAGATAGGTATCCGGAAGAAACGCGCTTGCATATAAGTCTATGTCTGTCTTTTTTTCATCCAGGCCAAGGCGAAGGTCAGACCTGAGTTCACTGCTGTCGGCCAGACTGTGAATCGCGCGATTGAGGTACTCTGTGTACAGCGAGAAACCAATCTCCTCAATCGAACCACTTTGATCCTCGCCGAGAATCTCGCCGGCTCCGCGAATCTCTAGGTCATGATTGGCCAGAGCAAATCCGACCCCTAGATCAGTGAGCTCGGCAATAGCGGTGAGGCGTCGGTCAGCGGTTTCGCTGATTGCGGCGGGGTCAGGCGTTAATAAAAAAGCGAAGGCCTGGTGCTTGGAACGACCGACGCGCCCCCGCAGCTGGTGAAGTTGGGCGAGGCCAAAGCGGTCCGCTCGATTGATGATGATGGTGTTTGCGGTAGGGACATCGATCCCACTTTCAATAATTGTGCTGCAGACCAGGATATCAAAGCGTTGATGGTAGAAATCCCGCATCACGGGTTCCAACTGGGCTCTAGGCATCTGGCCATGGGCGACCTGAATACCGGCATTTGGCAGGAGCTGCCGTAGACGCTCCGCCATCCGTTCGATACTGCTCACATCGTTATGCAGGAAATAGACTTGCCCGCCCCTGTGCAGTTCTCGTCCACAGGCTTCCTGAATGATTGATTCGGAATAGGGCTGAACGGATGTCTGAATCGCCACACGTCCGGCAGGAGGGCTGCCAATCAGCGAAACCGACTTAATTCCGGAAAGGGCGATATTCAGCGTGCGAGGTATAGGCGTGGCCGTCAGCGTCAGCACTTCTACCTCCTCGCGCATTTGCTTCAATCGCTCTTTTTGGCGCACCCCGAATCGATGTTCCTCGTCAATAATCACGAGACCCAAGCCTTTGAACTTTATGTCTTTTTGCAGCAGTCGATGCGTGCCAATAATGATGTCGATGGCACCATTGGCCAGGTCTTCAAGAATCTGTTTCGCATCGCGATCGGACTGAAAACGAGAGAGTGATTCGATGCGAATAGGGTATCCCTGCAGTCGATTGCGGAAGGTCTCGAGATGCTGGGAGGCTAGAAGCGTCGTCGGAGCCAATAAGCTAACCTGGCGGTTATTATGCGCGGCAATAAACGCGGCCCTGAGAGCAACCTCTGTCTTTCCAAAGCCTACATCTCCGCAGACCAGTCGATCCATTGGGGTGGGGGCTTTCAGGTCATTTATAACCGCCTCAATGGCCGCCTCTTGATCGGGGGTCTCCTCGTACGGAAATTCAGACCGAAAGCGTTCATACTCGATGATTGGGACATCAAACGCCGTCCCCGGACGGACGGTGCGCAAGGCCTGAGTCTTGAGAAGCTCAGCAGCCACATCGAACGCGCGCTTTTGAGCGCGTTGACGAGCCTTTATCCAGTGATCACCACCGAGTTTATGGAGCGGCGCGGTATCTCCATCTCCACCGATATAGCGAGAGAGCACGCCAATGTTCACTACCGGCACGTAAAGTTTGCCGCCGTCTTCGTAACCGACCACCACGAACTCGCCTCGTTGGTCGTCGATCTCAATGAATTCAAGCCCCTTGAATCTGCCTACACCGTGGTCGGCGTGAACGATGGGGTCATTTGCCTTGAGCTCGGCAATCGAGCGGATAATGGCCTCCGGGTCGATACTTCGGCCGCGGCGTTTTTTTCGGACGCCTCGCCCGCCATACAGCTGAGATTCAGCAATGAGCTCTAGTCCGTCACCCTCGAGAAAAAGCCCGCGATCAAGAGATGAGATGATGAGCCCAGGACGCTCATGCGCGTCCTCTAAAAATGCCTGCCAAGAGCTCACTCGCTCGGTATTGATTCCGTACGAATGAAGGAGGTCGTTGAGCGTGTTAAGCCGGTTTTCAGATTCTGCGCTGAGCGCGATGGCTGGGCCTTCAGGCTTTTTCAGTCGATCGATAAGGGCTGAGAAGGGCTCGGCCGAATGATGATCCACTTGGTAATTCGGTGGATCGAGAGCCCTTTTGCAGGAGTCAGAAATATTCTTGCTGTGACCCGTGGTGATACAGGGGTGTTCGTAAAGTTTGGTTAGGGTCTCAGATGGTGTCAGTGATAATAGGTCAGGAGGCAGAGGGGGTCGTTCTGCATCC
Organism: Gammaproteobacteria bacterium; assembly: GCA_038111345.1. Taxonomy (GTDB): domain Bacteria; phylum Pseudomonadota; class Gammaproteobacteria; order Arenicellales; family UBA868; genus UBA868. The sequence continues at coordinate 3,111 of JAYNKS010000192.1, forward strand.
AGACAGAACAGATTAAATCGGTCGTTAAGGCGAGCCCATTCCACGGCGAGAAGACTCTCGATGTCTTTTGGAAATATCCACGCGGCGTCCAATGGGACATAGTCAAACAACGAAGCGGGGTCATCAAAAAAGAGGGGCAAATAAAACTCGATGCCGGCGGGAAAGCGGCCAGCCGTCACATTTTTATAGATAGCGGACGCTTGAGGATCGCCCTCAAACGCCCGCCGATAATTGCGTCGAAATGTCTCGATGGCGTACGCATCGGTTGGAAACTCTCTAGCCGGCACAATGGAAAGAAAAGAGGCGTCGCCGAGTGATTTCTGCGTGATTGGGTCAAAAAAGCGGAT
>JAYNKS010000193.1:0-3206 GCA_038111345.1 Gammaproteobacteria bacterium
GAAAGCTTCTATTTTAATATTCTTAAAACGCCTCATGGTGTTTTTTGCGGAGGATATCGAAATCAGCAAGAGCCCCACCGCGAAGGCCATGAACCAGCTCAAACCTGGCCCGTATCTGAAAATTAAGCGACAAGGCTCACAACTTCTGGCTCTCAGATACCAACCCACGATAAAGCAGTACCTTGACGTCGTCGCGCAAAACGACACGTTCGTGGCTGAAACGATAGATCGGGCGTTTGATATCCAACAAAAAGAAGTGACCGTTGAGATCACGGATACGCTGTTCGAGAGCGCGAAACGCGCCGGGCTGCCAAGCTCAGTGGCCTACCGGGTTACCGAGATTTTTCAGTGGGAAGTAGACTTTTCAAGCGATGTCCATCGAGGGGATCAGCTGGCCGTGATCTTCGAAGAGCAGTGGCTGGATAACCAGAAGATTGGCCTCGGCCCCGTATTGGCGGCACGGCTCGAAACCGGATCAAAGACCCATCACGCCATACGCCATGTCGATAGCAACGGCCAGTCGACTTATTACACACCAGAGGGTGATAGCCTGCAGCGAGCTTTTCTCCGCTCCCCCGTTCCGGGCGCAAGCGTCAGTTCCGGATTCTCCTATCGGCGGTTGCACCCTATTTTGAAAGTTCGCCGTCCTCACCTTGGCGTGGACTACGGTGCGCGTAAGGGCACCCCCGTTGTGGCGACTGCCGACGGTAAAGTGATTCGAGCGTCTCGCAAGGGGGGCTACGGCAAAACCATTATCCTCAGACACGGTCAGGACTATCGGACGCTTTATGCACACCTGTCTGGATACGCGAAAGGTGTACGCTCGGGGAAGTGGGTCAAGAAAGGTCAGGTCATCGGCTATGTCGGATCAACAGGGCTATCTACCGGACCCCATCTGCACTACGAAATTCATGTGGCTGGTAAAGCCAAGAATCCCCAGACCCTAAAATTTCCCCGGTCAGCCTCGATCAGCGCAAACGAAAAGGACTCGTTCCTCGAAGCGTCCAAGACCTGGCTGACTCGTCTGGAGGCTATGCAGAGCGCCGGCTAGACCCCAAGCCGGCGATTGCGCACGCCCTCAACACCTTATCCTTCGATCATCATGTCTGACCTATGTATTGGTCTGATGTCAGGGACCAGTTGTGACGGTATTGATGCCGCCGCAGTCGACTTTGCCCAACATCCGCCGACACTTGTCGACACCCACTACGAACCGTACCCCACTGCTCTCAAAGTAGCCATACAGGCAGTCTCGGATGGATCTGATGACCGCCTCGATGATGTGATGGCTTTGTCGGTATCGCTTTCAAAAGCCTACGCGAACTGCGCGAATAGGCTTATTGCGAAACTGGGAGGCGTCATCCCCCGAGCAATAGGCTCACATGGGCAAACCGTACGTCATCGCCCTGAGGCGGGATTCACCGTTCAACTGGGTTCCGGTGCCATCATTGCCCAGATGACCGATATTCCCACGGTGACAGACTTTCGAAGCATGGACATCGCCCTTGGAGGGCAAGGGGCCCCACTGGTGCCCGCATTTCATAATGCTGTTTTTCGTTCAACTGCTGAAGACAGAGTGATCGTCAACATCGGTGGTATCGCGAACCTCACACTCTTGAAGTCCGGTCTCGATACCATCGGCTTTGATACCGGCCCGGGCAACACACTGCTCGATCACTGGTTTAGGGCTCACCATGATGGCGCTTTTGATGAAAACGGACTCTGGTCTTCGCAGGGGGTAGTGATCGAGTCGCTTCTTGCGAGCCTGCTAGACGATCGCTATTTCAGCCAAGCTGCGCCAAAATCGACCGGCCTTGAATACTTCAACCTCAAATGGCTCTCAGGAAACCTCTCAGGCGCAGAGAAGCCTGCAGATGTTCAGGCCACCCTACGGGCACTCACGGCCCGCTCCATCTCAAAAGCCATTGATCAAACCGGAGCAGATGTAGACGCTGTTTTCATCTGCGGCGGCGGCGCGCGCAATTCAGCCCTGATTCAGGAGATTCAAGCAGTCATGCCCACGGTTGAAATTTCGACAACGGCCGCCCTGGGGATTGATCCTCAATGGGTGGAGGCAAGCGCTTTTGCATGGCTGGCTCACCAACGACTGGCACAACAACCCGGCAACCTATCAAGCGTGACGGGCGCCAGTCGCCTTGCTGTCCTCGGCTCCCTTTATCTTCCCTAGTCAGTGCCGGTTTGAGACCGTCACGAATAGCCGGCCGTCGGTAATCGCTAACCCGATGGCGATCAACAAAAACCCGGCGAAGGCCTGGATCCCTAGGCGCTCGCCTAAAAACACAGACCCAAGAACGACCGCCACCGGCGGAATGATAAGCGTGACCAACATCAAGTTGGCAGCGCCGGCCCGCTTCAGTATTTCAAAGTACAGAATGTAGGCAATGCCGGTTGAAAAGACAGAGAGCGCAAGTAAAGCGCTCCAGACCGGGATCGACAAATCAAATCGCGGCGACCCCTCCGCCACAATTAAGACAGGCACCATAACCAACATGCTGCTTAAAAGCATGCAAAACGCATTCATCACCGGGGGGTGACCAGATAGAAATTTTTTGGCCCAGACGCTCGCTAACGAGTACGAAATCGCAGCCCCGATGATTGCGATCTGCGCGAGACTCCGCAATTCCAAACCCAGCATAGAGTCAATCCCCATCATAACGGCGACACCCAACATGCCAAAAAAGGCGCCGAGTGATTTGCCGAAAGTGAGCCGTTCATCCGCCAAGAAGATCGCCGCAATGACCGCACCAAATACAGCGGTGGTACTGTTCAAGATAGCAGTGGTGCCGCTCTCAAGCGTTATCTGGCCCCAGAATATGAGCGAGAAAGGCAGGACGTTATTTAGAACGCCCATTACTAAATAACACGCCCAATGTTTTAACCCTCGCGGTACAGCCAGACCCTTTCGCCAAATCACAATCAAGAGAAAAAGAGCCGCCCAACTCACCCGATGAAAGGTCACCGCCAGCGGCGACACCTCTCGAAGCGCAATTTCTGCAAAAAAGAAAGATCCACCCCACACGCCTCCAAGCGCCAGAAGAAGGACCAGAGCGACAAAACTAATTTTCTGGGGACGAGCGGGCGGCATGAAAAATGCGTAACGTCAAACTATAAACTTCAAGAGGGCTCTTGGCCGCCAGCCTGGGCCGGCTTCCCGACTGTTTCAGAGGCTGGGTTGAGGTGCAGAA
>JAYNKS010000193.1:3216-3433 GCA_038111345.1 Gammaproteobacteria bacterium
ACACTCCAGGATGCAGGCGTTAGCTTCTGTTACCCAACTAAATTCCGAAAGAAGCGCCGCACCCACAGGTCGTCGACGCATTGGGGTTCTTGACAACAAAACGGGTGCCCATCAGATCATCGATGAAGTCGACCTCAGCGCCGCCTAAATACATAAGACTTAGTGGGTCGACAACGACCTTGACACCCTCGCGGTCAAACTCAATGTCGTCCTCGGC
>JAYNKS010000194.1:0-1069 GCA_038111345.1 Gammaproteobacteria bacterium
CCTGTGGTGGGCTCATCGAGAATAAGGTTCGCCGGCTCATTAATCAGCGCCCGGCCGAGGATCAACCGACGCTGCTGCCCGGACGACAGTTCACCGAATCGCCGCTGCGCCAATTCCGGTATCCCGAGCTCATGCAAAATCTGGGCGGCGGCCTCTCTCTGATAACGCGATACCGACTGGTGGCCCCACATACCAACGCTACCAAAGAAGCCGGAGAGGATGACCTGCTCGCCTACCACTTCGGGCGAGTAGTGCTCCTGAAGATCGTTAGAGATGATTCCTAACTGTTTTCTAAGCGACCAGATATCGCCACTGGCGTTGCCGAGGATTCGAACCACGGGTTCTTCCCGCCAAAGCGGGTAAAGATCCCGGGTCAGCAACTTAAGTAAGGTGGTCTTCCCGGCGCCGTTTGGCCCGAGGATCGCGACGCTTTCGTGCTGATGGAGAGTCAGGTTGAGATCATCGAAAACGGTATTGTCGCCCCGCCGAACTGTGGCGCTTTTGATCTCAATGAGCGGTACAGGCGCATCCATAGGCTTAGCGGATGGGGATTCCGTCCGCGATTTAAGACAGTTTTATGTCGTCCTCAATAGTGACGTCGACCGTCGTACCGGAAAGTTTTAGCTGCACGCTCGCTTTCAGGACCTCAGCTCCCTTGAGGGTGCCTTGAGCCACACCGTCGCGAACGGCCTGCTCAATCTCCCGTTGCGATTGGATACCCACCTTTTTGAGAAATTTGCGAAGTTGAATATTAAAAACGTCCTCATCCATAAGATGCTCCTGACATTGCCGAAAAGGGAAAGGCGGTGGATTATACGATGCGGCCAAAATCATCCAGCCGTTGGACTGGATTACAGCAATCCAGCGGCAAGATCGATCGGCTGTCCGTGAGGGGTATTGAGATAGGCGCGGCGCCACTGATCCACGCGATTGTTTAACTCCGGTTCAGACATAAGAGACTTTTCAACCAGCAGCGTTTCCAGCGCCGCGAGCCAAAAACAATAGTAAGTATCTCCCCTGTCCGTCTCGCCGCGCTGCTTCGCAGCAGCAATCTCCGAAGAGAGGCGAG
>JAYNKS010000194.1:1079-2697 GCA_038111345.1 Gammaproteobacteria bacterium
AGAGGCGAGCCGCCCAATCACTCCAGGAAAAAGCGCCCTGTCGGTGCAATTCAAGCACGAGCGAGAAGATCTGCGCCTCCCAGGGCTCTGCAAACGGGGGCCTTTCGTTGTCGGACAAAAGTGATGTGCCGGTGCGGATTAATTTCCCTGTCATGACACGCGATCGAGATAGGGCTCCCACATATCAAGCCTGAGGACAAAGTTCCCACCGGGTGCAGACCCACCCCATACCGCTTCGGACGAGAATGCCACACTGAAAAGATGTTCGCCGGTACGCTGTCCTTTCGCGCTGGTATCTGGAAACACGTGCGAGCCATGATGCTCAACCACTTTCCCGATCCGGCCGCGGATGTAGCCCGGGATCCGAGTGTGTCCTGCCGGCGCATTGCTCTTGACCCGCACGCGATCGCCCACGGCAAACCCTGGCAATCGGTCGACCGGCATCGTAACCGGACCGCCTTTTGCCAGAATCGCCGCAACGCGCTCGGCCATCAGCGGCGAGAGCGCTGAGGGCTTCGCGTGGGGTTCGGGACGCGCGCTATTTAATTCACCCTCTGAGACCAGGCCTTTTTCGATCAGCAATCGACGCAGACCGACCCACCAGTTCTCGTAATAGCTGTTTTTGAGGTAATCCTCCGAACGCTGACGTTCGCGTGCGTGTCGCGACTCATCCAAATTCCACTGTCCCAAAAATCCACACGCAAGCGTTAGCGCGAACATGCGCTTTTCCCACTCGGCGTGGAATACCGGTTCGGATTGTTCTGGCTCTGGAGCGATCGGCCCTAATCCCTGAAGCCCTCCAAGATCGTGCGCCGCTCTCATACGATATCCTCGCCGCCTGGCGCGGCGACGGTTTCCACCCCAATCATCGAATTTCGGGTGACAAGTTCTGCCAGCTCGTCCTCCGACCAGGATTCGGTGCCGGGGGGTCGCTCTGGCAGCACCAGATATCGCATCTCTGCGGTTGAATCCCACACCTGTATCTCAACATCTTTATCCAGCGCAGTTCCGAACTCAGCAAGAACGCCGCGTGGATCGCTTACAGCGCGGGCGCGATAAGGCGCCGACTTGTACCAAACGGGGGGCAGGCCCAAGACGGGCCAGGGGTAACAGGAACACAGGGTACAGACAACGAGGTTATGGATCCCAGCAGTATTTTCAACCACTTTCATATGCTCGCCTTGCCGGCCGGTAAAGCCCAGCGAGGCAATTGCCGCGGTGGCATCCGACAGCAGCCACTGCTTAAACCCGGCGTCGCTCCAGGCCTTCGCCACCACACGCGCCCCGTTACGCGGGCCGACCTCGTGCTCGTAGGTTTCGATCAAGGCATCCAGCGCTGCCGTCGTTACCAGACCCTTTTCAACCAGCAAGGACTCGAGCGCTTTGACCTTAAGCTCCATCTCCGATGGCGGATGGGTATGGTCGTGATCATGCGAATGATCGTCATCGTGATCAGACATGCTCGAACCTACATTTGCTGCTGATCACTACGCAAACCGCTCGACAGATGCAGCATCCAGTCCACCACAAAATTAACCGCTACCGTCAGCCCCGCAATGGCCACCGCGGGCAACAGCGGCGTGATGTCGTTGTAGTTAATCAGCGTGGCGTTTTCACG
>JAYNKS010000194.1:2707-3429 GCA_038111345.1 Gammaproteobacteria bacterium
CCATCGATCCCCAGTCCGCCAGCGGGGGCTGGATCCCTAGCCCGAGAAAGCTGAGAGCGGCAATGAATAAAAATACAAAACAAAACCTAAGTCCAAATTCCGCAAGCAGTGGAGCCATGATATTCGGCAAGACCTCTTTTCGAATAACCCAGGCCATGCCCTCCCCTCGAAGGCGTGCTGCTTCGACGAATTCCATCACCACGACATTCATAGCCGCCGAACGCGAGATGCGAAATACCCGGGTGCTGTCCAGCAACGCGATGATGATCACCAACGACGGGATCGACGTTCCAAATACCGTCAGCAGTAAAAGCGCGAACACCAGGGAGGGGATGGCCATCAGAATATCCACAACGCGACTGATGACCATGTCGTACCAACCGCCCAGGATCGCTGCGAGCATGCCCATCACACCACCGACAAGAAAGGCGAGAGAAACTGTCACAAAGGCAATGCCGATCGTATTTCTGGCGCCATAAATTAAACGCGTCAGCATGTCGCGGCCGATATTGTCAGTGCCGAGCAAGAACTCATCGGACCACAGTTCATAAGAGGCGCCGACAATTGCTGTTTCTTTATAGGGAGCTAAAGCCGGCGCAAATACAGCGACCACGACGTACCCGAGAATCACAATCACGCCGAGCTTAGCGCTAATCGGAGCGGAGAGAAGCGTTTTAAACATGAGTGAAACGCGACCGTTGGTTCAGCGCGGGTGGAGCAGA
>JAYNKS010000195.1:0-3428 GCA_038111345.1 Gammaproteobacteria bacterium
CCCCCGACCCCCTGCTCCCAAAGCAGGTGCGCTACCAGACTGCGCTATGCCCCGAAAACCAGCAATACCGGCTCAAGAGGCTGGATTTTACCGGATATGAGCGCTATTGAGGGTTTCCGGTTGCCGGCCGGACATCTGAATGGCGACCCCGCTCCTCCTCCAAACTGACGCGACGGGCAAGCGGTCTGCTTGAAATGCGCCTTGCAGGCCCCACATTCTTTTTTCTGATCCCCGACTAACCGGTTAGCCCTTTCATAGCGGAGTTTCGATCCATGTCAGACCCCTCCAACTCAACGACCCACAGCTTTCAGACGGAGGTCAAGCAACTGCTGCAGTTGATGATCCACTCCCTTTATTCGAATAAAGAAGTCTTCCTTCGAGAATTGATATCCAATGGATCAGACGCTTGTGATCGACTCCGTTTTGCTGCCCTGACGGATTCAGGACTGATGGATGACGGAGAACATCTGTGCATTCAGGTGAGCGTAGACAAGACGGCAAAAACGGTGACGATCCGAGACAACGGCATCGGCATGAGTCAGGATGAGGTCATCGATAACATCGGGACGATCGCCCGCTCGGGCACCAAACAGTTCCTTCAGGCGATCAGCGGTGACGCCAAAAACGACGCCAACCTCATCGGCCAATTTGGCGTGGGTTTTTATTCTGCGTTCCTGGTTGCGCATCGCGTTGAATTAACCACACGCCGGGCCGGCACAGCGACAAGCGAAGGCGTGCGCTGGACATCTAATGGCGAGGGTGAATACACCATCGAAACCGCGGAGGTTGCCGATCGGGGCACGATGATCACCCTACACCTTCGTGACGACGACCGAGAATTTCTCGAGGACTACCGTCTGCGAAGCATTATCAGCCGCTACTCCGATCACATCTCGCTGCCGATTCAGATGAAGTCGACAGACGAAGAGAAAAAGGACGAATGGGAGGCCGTCAACAGCGGATCAGCGCTTTGGTCCCGCTCAAAGAGCGACATCACCGAAGAGGAGTACACGCGGTTCTATCAAACCCTGACCTACGATAACGACGCGCCCATCGCCACGCTGCATAACCGCGTCGAAGGCACGCTTGAATACACCTCTCTTTTCTTCATCCCAAAAAAAGCGCCTTTTGATCTTTGGGATCGAGACCAGCGCCATGGCATCAATTTATACGTTCGTCGAATCTTCATCATGGACGACTCGAAGTATCTGATGCCCTCTTACCTGCGGTTCGTGCGCGGCGTTGTCGATGCCACCGATCTTCCCCTGAATGTCTCGCGTGAGTTTCTGCAGAACAACAAGGACATCGACCGCATTCGCTCTGCTTCCGTCAAAAAGATCCTCTCCGAACTTACCAGGATGGCTGAAAAAGAGCCTGAGCAATATGCTGATTTCTGGAAAGAGTTTGGCAAGGTGCTTAAAGAGGGTGTAGTCGAAGACCATGATAACCGGACGCTAATCTCGGATCTCTTGCGGTTTAACTCCACCCGATCCGAGGGTGCCGAGCAAAAAGAATCGCTCGCCGGCTACTTCGAGCGGATGCCGATGAAGCAAAGCGCGATTTACTACATCACCGCCGACTCTCACAGTGCCGCAAGCACGTCACCGCACCTCGAGATTTTCCGTAAAAACAACGTCGAAGTCCTGCTGCTGAGCGACCCGGTCGACGAGTGGCTGGTCTCTTCCTTGAATCAATACAAGGACAAACCCCTAAAGTCCGTCTCGAAAGGCGCGCTGGATCTCGATGAATTCGCCAGCGACGAAGACAAAAAAGCTAATGAAGATAAAGCCAAAGGGCTCTTAGGTTTAACAGAAAAAATGCAGATGTTATTGGGTGAAAAAGTCAAAAGCGTCCGCGTAAGCCACCGGCTGACGGATTCACCCGCCTGCTTGGTCGCCGATGAAAATGATTTGGGGGGCAATCTGGAGCGCATCCTTCAGGCGATGGGGCAATCGGCTCCAGAGGCAAAGCCGATATTAGAGATCAACCCCGATCATCCGCTGATTCGCCAGCTGGAGCCATCCCACGCGCAACTCGAGGAGTGGACTCAGGTCTTGTTTGACCAAGCGGCTCTAAGCGAGGGCGCTCCACTGCCTGAGCCAGCGGCTTACGTGCAACGCGTCAATCAACTGCTCACCAAAGCAGCGTTAAGCGGTCTCTAAGCCAAATCGGATGGCACCGGTCTTATGACGGGCCGGTGCCTCATGCTTACTTCGCGGGCGGCATTAACTCTCGAGAATCGGCGACCCAGTCGAGAGCGCCGCCCAGATCAGGCATAGATTCGCCATTTTGATCGACGCAGTTGCGTCCAAAAACCAGCGCATCCGACACCGACCCTGTAGGCCCCACGCGGCTGTAATCAAAAACGATACTGCGGGAAATTCTGGCGCCGCTCTCGAGATAGCAGCCAGTACCGATCCAGGTGGGCCCGTAGATCTGTACGCCAGGCTCGATGCAGGATGCCGAACCGATATACACCGGCCCCTCAACCCGAACCTCGTCCCAATCAATCTTGACATTAAGTCCGGTCCAGATTTTGGGCCGCACCTCGATGCCGGGCATCTCTACGCCCCTGAGGCGTCCGCGCATCATCTGTTGATTAGCCTCCCAATAATCGCTGAGCTGGCCGATGTCGATCCAATTAAAGGGCGACTCAATGGCGTTGAAAGCCAGGCCTTTCTGAAGCATTAGAGGGAACAGCTCAGAACCGATATCAAAGTCTTGATCTTTGGGAATGAGATCAATAACGCTGGGTTCGAAAATATAGATGCCGGTATTGACCAGTTGTGAACGGGCCTCGTCGACGGATGGTTTCTCCTGAAAGGACTGGATCCGCCCGCTTGAGTCACAAACCACCACACCATAGTTGGACACCCGGTCGCGGGGCACCTCCCGCACGACAATGCTCGCTGCTGCACCCGACTGCCAGTGCTTTCGCAACACCGCCGACAGATCAAGATCGATCACGGCATCACCGCAAACCACCAGAAAAGTGTCGTCAAAAAACCCGCCGAACTCCTGAATTCGCTTGATACCGCCGGCGGACCCAACCGGGGATGCAATCGTCTCGCCGCCCTCCAGATGGCCCTCAAAGGAATAGCCGATTTGAACACCCCAGCGACGGCCATCGCCAAAATACCCCTCGATAGCGGGCGCCAAATGGCTGACATTAACCATGATTTGGTCAAAGCCATGTCGGGCCAGGTGCTCTACCAAATACTCCATGACGGGCTTGCCCAGCACCGGAATCATGGGCTTTGGCATCGCATGCGTGAGCGGTCTTACCCGCGTCCCTTTCCCCGCGGCGAGGATCATGGCTTTCATGGCGTTATCCCGAGTCTCCAGCCGAAAGTCTAGCGCCTATAGGAGGCATAAGCCACGACCCATCAAGCCCCCCGAGCGCTCCAGCGGGGGGCGCTCGGGGCGGC
>JAYNKS010000196.1:0-3389 GCA_038111345.1 Gammaproteobacteria bacterium
CCTGCGGGTCGCTTCGGGCAGCAAGAGGTTCAAGATACTGAAAGGCCAGTCGGTAATCGCCCGCGTAGTAGGCTTTAACCCCGCTTTCGAGATTTAGCTGATCCTGCTCGCTGGCCATCTGCTGGGCCAAAGACATATTACTGGATGCCTGATCCTGGAGGCGTTGTTTCTCCGCTTCGAGAAATACGCGCCGATTCAGTTGTTGGCTAAGGCTGACCACGTCGTCGCTTTCTGGCGTCACAGAGGTCGCGATCTCAAGGTGTTGTGCCGCAGCGTTGAGATCATTCACGGATAACGCTTCCCGGGTTTGCTGGAGATAAAACGCCGATATATTGTTGAGTCCGTTTCGGGCGCGCTGATTCGAGGCATCGAGGTCAAGCGCCGCGCGATACAAGGTTAAGGCGTTATCCCCCTGAGGGCTAACGAGGCGACCTTCATCGAGGGCTTCAAGCGCTCGGGCCAACAGGAGCTCAATTTTTTGCTGCCGCTCTCGATCACGTTGGACGGCTTGGGCTTCGTTCTTTTCGCGTTCCGCTATTGCTCGGAGAGCTGCGCGGCGATCCGCCTCCGCTTCCCGCAACCGCTCATCGCTAGCCGTCAGTCGAGGGTCTCCTGGGAATATGCGGGTTGCTCTAATAAGCGAGTCTCGAGCGGCGTCAAAATCAAGCGCTATGATTTGACCATCGATCTCCTCGAGAAGGGTGGAGAGTATTTGTTCGAGCCCGTTCTGGGCGACCACATTTTCTGGGTTCATCCTCAGGACGGCGGAGAATTCGCTGTAGGCGTTGGCATCGGGCGGGGAGATGAGGGAGCCGGTCGCCATAAGCTCACCGGCCCGGGCCAGGTGTGGCTCACTCAGACGGGCTACGCGCTCCGCGTCGCGATAAGCATTCACCCGCGCAAGGTCGTCTCGTTGAGAGAAGTCCTGCTCGCCTGAAAGTGTCCTCTCTGGGGGTCCGAAAGCCGACGTGGCGATCTGCATGGACGCCGGCTTTTCAGGGGAGATCATGCTGTCGCCTAGGATTTCGATCTTCGCCGGTGACGATGTGGTGCCTGTGGCGCCCGGCGGGGTAATGACAAGGTAGAGCCCGAACAAGACTAAAAGCCCAATCACGACTCCCAGAGCCAGACGCCAGCGCCGATGGCGCAAAACGCTCACGGCTGAATTAAAAGCAGCATGTAACGATCCTACGATCCTGTTTAGCGGGGTCTTGAGCGTTGCTATGGACCCAAGGGAGATTTTGGGGATCTTTAGCTGTTGCGGTGCCGCGCTTTTTCGACTGGCGAGGGCATGTCCTGCGTCTTCAAGGTCATTGGCAAGGTAGCCGGCTGTCGGGCTTTTCGAGTGAAGCCGCGGAATGTCTGAGGAGTCCTCAATGTGCTGGGTGGAAGGATCAAAGACAGGCTCTTTTCTAGTAGCGCTCGCTTTTGTTCGCGCAAGCTTGCTTTCACTCTTTTTTGCTGAAGTAACTTTCTGATTAACGCGCTTGAGTCGCAGCAGGTGCTGCTTCGAAGATGCGAGAATCGACTGTGCCGTGGCTTTTGCGGTACCGAGATGATCTTTCAGGGGTGTACCGGTCTGAGTGCTAGCACTTTTGTTAGCAGTCATCGGCGATTCATCTGCCGACGCCGCACGGCTCGCAGGCTTTACTGGTGTTTTGCGGCTTGTGCCTGGAGATGCAGCGGTGCCATTGGGTTGAACCTCTGGCGCTTGGGGTTTTAGGGTGCGCTCAAGGACTTCCAGCGACCGAATAGCGCTTATGAGGGCTGAGGCATTTCGCGGGCGATCGGCAGGATTCAGCGCAAGCAGTTGATCAATCAGGGCCAGTGTTTGTGGAGAAAAATAGCCTTTCCCGGCCTGCGTAGCTGGCTCGTAGGGGTCATTTTCACCCCGATCGACAGCTTCTAGTCGTTTCAGCGCTGCCGTGGGTGCCTTTTTGCAGGCGGCCTGATAGAGAACACCCCCAAGCGCGTAGTAGTCGGTCCAGCGACCCAACTGACCCCTGAAACTTGCCAACTCTGGAGCTCGGTAGTCATGCTTTGTTTCCGGATCCTCGGGTGGGTAGTGACGCTTATCGGTAGAGAATCCGCAGAGCAGGAGCTGGTCTTCCTCGGCGAGCAAAATACGCTCGGGCGCGATCTCAAGATGTAAGGCGCCGGCATCATGCGCCGCCTCAAGGTACGTGACGGCGGAATAAAGAATGGCCTTTACGTTTTCTTCCGGTAAACGCTGACCGGTGGCGAGCAGATCTGCAACGGATGCGCGGGCGGCCATATGAACCGAATACCATGCAGCGCCGTCCTTTTCCTCGTATTCAAAAACACGACCCGAATGATCGATTTGACTAAGCGCTCGAGCGATGGCCAGAAATTCAGTCGTACCCTCATCAAAGTCCGAATTAAACTCGGCATCCGCGAGGAGCAGTGAGATGCCGTCTGTATCCCGAACAGCGATCTGCTGTGGGAAGTACTCCTGTACCACCGCGCTGCCGCCGTTGGCGAGATAGGTGAATCCACTGTCAGAGGCGACCAGCAGCCTATCGATCGTGTTGCTGCCCAGAGCAGCACCAACCGGAAGAGGGGAAGGGCGGTAATCGTCACTGCCTTCGGATACGGACTCGGCTTTCGTTTCTGAGGATAGCGGCGTGCCGGTTTCAGAGGTCATTGCGATCGCTGGGTAATGAGATCAGGGGGTGGATCGAAGGCCGTGACACGTATCCGGCACGGGTCTGTTCAGATGAGCCCATGCAGAGCGTTCGCTAACGTGACTCGATCTTCCAGTCCTAGGCGCCACACCTCGCCGTCCTTAACGTCCTAGGCCTCTATAATAACGCTAACCCGTTGTGTCTTAAATAACCTAAGCCCATAACACGGCTACACACCGCTCGGCTCGCGTCGGCCATTGGCGTTGATGGCGTCGAGGGTGTTGTCGATAGAGAAATCGTCAGGCGGGTCAGGCCCGTTCAAGGAATATGAAAAGATCAAGCGAGCGGATGTCGCGGGTGCAGGCGCCGATCATCCCGGTGGTGGGAGACTGGATTCGAGCCAACCCGGGCACGATTTCATTGGGGCAGGGCATCGTTCATTATCCTCCCCCGCCGTCCATAGAGACCTATATCAAAGCGTTCTGGGACGATCCTTTGGCGCACCAATACGGACCCGTAGAGGGTCTGGATCCGCTTCGAGAGTCGATAGCCCAGAAAGTGACGGTCGAGAATGGCGTGGATCTTTCTGGACGGGAGATTGCCGTAACCGCCGGCAGCAACATGGGCTTTCTCAACATGTTATTGGCTATGAGTGACCCCGGCGACGAGATCATTTTGCCCCGGCCGTTTTATTTGAATCAGGAAATTGCGGTCCGCCTCGCCCCGTGGGGGCCGATTGTTTTT
>JAYNKS010000197.1:0-2262 GCA_038111345.1 Gammaproteobacteria bacterium
GAATCAAAGCCGGCATCGAACTCCAGCAACACATTCGCCCCACCCTCGTACCCGGTCGAGCGCATCTCCTTGATCCCCTCAATGGTTTTGAGTTCCTGCTCAATGGGTCGAATCAACAGGCGTTCAGCGTCCTCGGGAGAAATACCGTCATGGCGAATGGTCACGTAGATGATAGGAATATCAATATCCGGCTCTGACTCTTTAGGGATATCGTTATAGGCAATCGACCCGGAGATCAGAATAAAAAGCATCGCCAACAGCACCGTTCGCGAGTAATTGAATGATGTTCGAATAAGAGACATCTTCTTAGCTCTCTATCAGGCGCTTAAGGCGTCAGGCGAACCGCGGTCACGCGTTGTCCGTCGCTTACAAACTCATGACCAAGTGTGATCACATCAGCCGTATCGGGCAGCCCCGCCAGCCACATGCCCTCAGGGGAGTCGGTGACAAGATCTACGGGCACAAAATGGACGATGTCCGAGGCATCAACCAGCTTGACACCAATGCGGCCTTCATCGTCCAGAGTTAAGACCGCGGGGCTCAGTTGATGCGCTCGCGCCGCGCCTAGATTAAGACTGATCTTTGCGGTCATGCCCGCGGCAATCAACCCCTCAGGATTAGGCGCGGTCACTTCAATCCCAAACGTACGCGTGGCGCTATCGCTTGACTGTGACACGAAGGTCACGTCGCCGACTAGGGTCTGACCGTCGATAAAGGTTAATGTAGCCGGCATGCCAATTCTTACCCGGCTGACGTCGCGTTCGGACACCTGACCCAATACTTTTATCCGGGATAAATCCATCAGTTGCACGATGGGCTTGCCGATGTCCATATAGTCACCGACTTCAATGAATCGCGACTCCACCACACCGGCGAACGGTGCGCGCACTTGGGTCCGCTCAAGCTCTATCTCGGCGCTCTCGAAAGCCGCTTTAGCACTGTCCAGTTGGGTTCGCGCACGAATCAACTCTGTGGTCGACTGCAGTTTTTTCTGGGAGAGTTTTGATGCGGCATCAAATTCCGACTGCCGTAACGCGACCATGGCTTTTGCTTCGCTCACCCTAGCCTGTCGATCGCCCATATCGATTCGGGCGATCATTTGCCCCGATCGGACATTCGTCCCGCTATCGACCACCACATCAACAATCGTCCCCTTGGTCTGAGCTGAGACACTAACGGTTCGGTTTGCTGTTGTTACGCCCATCAAATCCAGAATTTGATCGACCGAGGCCGCCTCAAGGCGTCTCACCTGAACCGTGGCCAGCTTGGCAGGAGCCGCCCCCTCACTTTGCCCTCCTGACGGTTGCGGCTCAGGTTGCTCTGCCGAGTCCACAAGAAAACCCGAGCCAATCCACACCCCCACCGCCAGCAACAGTGCGAGCGCGATCCCGACAGACTTGCTCATTACAGCACTCCAAAACGTTAGAGAAAAATGACGACGCGCTGGACCCCATCTCCAGTTTGTTCAAAGAAAACCGCGTTTCTTGATCGCGCGATTCGAACGGGATCCCTGCGGGGCACCTTCACAGACAGACGAGCGTGGGACCACCCCGGAAAACGCTCGAATTATAGCGATCCCGGCATGAAGGAGAACTTAAGGGTCGTTAGTGCTTGGCCCCTTCGATTATCAGACGCCAAGATATTGCTCCTTCAGTGAAGGATCAGCGGTCAACTGGGAAGTCGTTCCGCTCCACACCGCTCGACCCTTTTCAATGATGTAGTGGTAATCGGCAATGTGCGTAAATTCTTCAATGTTCTTGTCAATCAAAAGAATCGTGATTCCTGATTTTTTGACCTCCTCAAGCCGAGACCAGATCTCTCTTCGAATCAGGGGCGCAAGCCCTTCGGTGGCCTCATCCAGAATTAGCATTCTCGGGTTAAGCATCAGGGCTCGCCCGATGGCGAGCATCTGTTGCTCCCCACCTGAAAGTTGGCTGCCCATGTGCGAAAGACGGCTCCCAAGCGCGGGAAAAAACTCAAGCACGCGCTCAAGGTTCCAAAGGGGCGGTTCGTCGCCGAAGTTATCGGCAGTGGCGACCAGATTTTCTCTGACGCTCAGATTTGGAAAGATTTGCCGGCCTTCGGGTACCAGCCCGATACCCTGCCGGACGATTTCATGCGTGGGTCGGCCTCGCACCTCGTGACCAAAAAAACCGATAGAGCCCGAGGGCACATCGACTTTATTGATAATGGATTTGACCGTAGTGGTCTTGCCCATGCCGTTCCGACCCAGCAGGGTCGTAACCTTACCCTCCTCGCACG
>JAYNKS010000197.1:2272-3365 GCA_038111345.1 Gammaproteobacteria bacterium
TACCTTAAGCATGCTGATCACCTAGATAGGCACGCTGAACATCCTGATTCTGGCGGATATTCTCCACCGTATCGGTCGCTATGATGTGTCCATTCACAAGCACGGAGAGTTGGTCCGCAAGCGAAAACACCGCGTCCATGTCGTGCTCAACCATGAGAATGGTTTTATCTCCAGCAAGGCGCGAAAGAATGTCCACCATCTTGAGCGTCTCCTCTTTGCCCATGCCCGCCATCGGCTCATCCAAAAGCAGCATCTTGGGCTGCATAGCCAGAGCCATCGCGACCTCGAGCTGTCGTTGCTCACCGTGGGATACGTTCGCCACTCGATGGCCCGCCCTATTGTCGAGCCCTACAGTCGCTAAGGCCTCCATCGCGCGATCAATTAACTGAGAATCTTTTTCGGCTGGCGACCAGAATCGATAAGAGTGGCCTTGCGTCCCTTGGACCGCGAGCATGACGTTCTCGAGCAACGTCATGGGCAGGAAGACACTGGTGATCTGGAAGGATCGAGCCAGTCCGGCACGAGCACGCTGGGAAGGGCTCAGGCCGAGAATACTGCGACCATCAAATAGAATCGAGCCTCTATCTGACTTTAATTGCCCCGACAATTGCGCGATAAGCGTTGTCTTACCGGCTCCGTTTGGTCCGATGACCGCGTGAATACCGCCCCGACGAACCGACAGATTAACGTCATCGGTCGCGGGTATCCCTCCAAAACTCTTGAAAAGCGAATCTATCGAAAGAATAGGTTCAGCCATTCGACGACTCACTTCGATTGAGTTTGTTAAGCCAAGCGTCGATCCCACCCTTACCCCAAAGCACAAGGGCAATGAGCAGCCCGCCGAAAATCAGATGCCAGTACACCGTAATCACGGAGAGCAGTTCTTCGAGGAGCAAGAACGAGAGCGCGCCAAAGAGCGGCCCAAAAAGACTGCCGACCCCACCGATAATCACCATAAATATAAGCTCGCCTGAGCGCACCCAACTCATCATCTCCGGACTGATGAATCGGGTGAAGTTGCCGAGCAGCACTCCAGCAAGACCGCAGATGACTGCCGAAATAACGTAGCAGGTAAGTCGATAGCCATAGGTGT
>JAYNKS010000198.1:0-1789 GCA_038111345.1 Gammaproteobacteria bacterium
TAGCGCTTATGCGCACCACTGAGCTCGAGCGCCACGGTCTGATTCGCTTCGAAGGGTTCCTCTGTCCACATCGGATGAGCTGTCGCGGCTGCCTTGCCCGCGAGAATCAAAGGACAGATCGACGTAAGGTCTCCACTGGCGTCTGCTACACCGTGCGCCTGCGCCTCAAGAATCTTTGCTACCAGATCATTTTGTCGAACACCCGGGGCAATATGTTC
This sequence comes from Gammaproteobacteria bacterium, assembly GCA_038111345.1. Taxonomy (GTDB): domain Bacteria; phylum Pseudomonadota; class Gammaproteobacteria; order Arenicellales; family UBA868; genus UBA868. The sequence continues at coordinate 219 of JAYNKS010000198.1, forward strand.
GCAGGCCACCGTCATGACGCGGCTCGCAATCTGCGCTGCTTTGCGCATCACCTTAAGCTCGTCCGCGCTCTTGATCACGCGGCACCAGTTCACCAGCCGATCGGCGTCGACCCAAGATACGTCTGAGAGGGTCTCCTTCAGGGTCTCGACTGCTTTATAGGAAAAGAAGTAAACGTCGCTTTCGAACCCAACCCGTTTGCCCGCTACACCAAAGTCGCGAATGGACTGCGCGACCGCTTCCATCGGATGCGCACCGTCTCGCTGGACAAGATCTTCTGCGTAAGGCCGAACGCTCTCCTCGCCAAGGTAGGTCGTGAGGTATACCGCGCCGGCATCCATCTGCCGACCCAGCCAGACGGGCGGGTGGTCATGTAACACCAGCATGACCTGCGGAACATAAAACGACCAGGCATCAAAGCCCGTTAACCAGTTCATGTTCGCCGGATCGCCGATCACCAGGGCGTAAAGATCCTTTTCCGCCATAGCGGCACGTACGACTTCGAGGCGTCGCTGATATTCCGTTGATTCAAAGGCAGGTTTCATGAGCATGGGTCTCCGATAGACCGGTTTGGCTCGCCTGTCAGGCGGACGTGATTAATGATTCGAAACGACATGACAAGAATGAAATTCTCTCAACGCCCAGAATATACTCTCCCGCGTCCCGTACAGCACTGCCCCTCACGAAGATCGATCATGTCTCAAAAACCGGTTTTTATTGCGGCGGCCATGATTCTCGCAGTGAGCTTTATCATGATGTTGCTTGCTTACGGGGTTCGCCATTCCTTCCCTGTTTTCTTCCCGTTCATCCTCGACGAGTACGGTTGGACGCGCGGTGACACCGCGTTCATGTTCTCCCTGCATCTACTGGTCTATGGCGTCTGTGCGCCTATTGCAGGATCGCTCTGCACAAAATGGCCGCCAAAATCGCTTCTGCTGTCTGGGGTTTTGCTCCTGGGTCTCGCCGCGGCCGCCTGCTCAATGGCTACACGGTTATGGCATTTTTATGTCCTGTTTGGCGTGCTGGCGCCGATCGGGCTCGCGGCAGCAGGGTCACCGATACTCAACCCAACCATCATGAACTGGTTTGCCACGCGACGCGGTACAGCGCTGGGCCTGGCCCAAACCGGAGGAGGCCTGAGCTTCGTTTTTGTCTTCATGATGGAGTTCGTGATCGACGGCTTCGGTTGGCGGATGGCCTATGTCACGATGGGGCTGCTGACGGTTGTTATCCTGCTGCCGATCATCCTGCTGAAATACAACTTCTCCCCTAAAGAGCGTGGCCTGACCCCATATGGCTCAGCCGAATCCAACACCGAGCCGCACCGGGATGGTGCATCGCCTGTCGCAGTCGAACTATGGACTCGCTCTTCGGGACTGAGAAGCCGCCAGCTGTGGCTTCTTTTTGTTTCCAACATGCTGTTCTGGGGAACCGGTGCTTATTTGATACTCGCACACCAGGTTCGGTTTGCGATCGACGCCGGGTTCTCGTCAACCGTCGCCGCCTCGACCTCGGCCGCCTTTGTACTTTTTATGGTGCTCGGACAAGCCAGCTCCTTCGTCTCCGATCACAT
>JAYNKS010000198.1:1799-3363 GCA_038111345.1 Gammaproteobacteria bacterium
TCGGTAGAGAGACGACGATCCTGATTGCTTCCGTGCTGACCTGTACCGCGACTGTCATCTTGCTCTTCCTCGACGCCGAACGCGGCGTAACTTTTCTCTACCTTTTTTCGATTCTCTTTGGCCTCGGTGCGGGGCTTTTCGCCGTGGTGGTCTTTGCTGGAGCAGCTGATATCTTTTTTGGCAAAGAATTCGGATTGCTTTGCGGCATTGTTACGGCCGGCATGGGGTTTGGCGGCGCCTTCGGACCTTGGCTGGGCGGCGTCCTGTTTGATGTATCAGGATCTTACGATTACTCGTTTATATTCGCAGGGTTTAGTTTTGCGCTTTCTTTCGTTTGCTTTTTCCTCGCCGCGCCGCGCCGCTTTTTAGCTATCAGACAAAAACAGTTGAAGAAGTCTTAGGCATTCGTTCGCCTATTCAATCCCGTGAGGAGGCTGGCGAATTATTTAAACTCCACCTCTACAAATGACATCGACTGATCGCTGGCGTTGATCACATTGTGCTCGACGCCCTCTTCGCGGAAATAGGCTTCGCCCGCTTTGACGTGTACCTCGCGCTCGGTCCCGCCTGACTCTTCTAACCTCATGTAAAGATCCGTGATGGCGGTAATCACATAGTCGTACCCGTGCCGATGCCAGCCGGTCTGTGCGCCGGGCGCAAAATCAAATCGCGTCACGCGGGTAAGATCGTTATCGACGATTTGAGTCGCAATTGCTGCACGTGTTTGGTTCATGGGCCATCTCCTCACAAAAGTCTTTAACGCAAGCCCAATTTTGGACTATTCTTTTCTCATGAAACCGAAAACTGATCTGGATGCCGTGATCGCCAATGCCGTCAGGGCGCGGGATTCCCGCGAGCGTGACTATCGCGCGCAATCATTAAAGATTCATCCCTGGGTATGCGGGCGATGCGGCCGTGAATTCAACCAGACGAACCTTCATGAGCTCACAGTACACCATAAAGACCACAACCACGATAACAATCCCCCCGACGGCAGTAACTGGGAAAATCTTTGTCTTTACTGTCATGACAACGAGCATGCTCGCTATGTCGATGCGGTGCCCGGGATCGAAGAGCGAAAATCTAGCGCCGTCACCCACAAGGGGCTTTCTGGTCTTGCGGACCTCTTAAAGAAGGATTCGTCCTAGAACCAATCGCCTCTATTCCTGCGTCTAGGATTTATCCGGATCAACCCACGCGATTGCTTCTATCTCGACCAGCATAGTGGGTTCGGCAAGCCTAGCCTCTACAGTCGTTCGCGCCGGTGGATCAGTCGGAAAGACTTTCGCAAACTCTGCATTCATTGTCTCGAAGTCACGAATATCGGCGAGGTACACATTGCACTTCAAAACATCGTCCAGCGTGGCCCCACCCTCATGCAGGACCGCCACTACGTTTTTGAGTGTCTGGCGCGTCTGAGCCGCCACGTCGCCAATGGCAGTGACCTCGCCCGTTTTATCCCAGGCGACCTGGCCGGCGGTAAAGATGAATCCCCCTCCTTTGGCGCCCGGGGAATAGGGGTACGACGGCCTGGGCTGAAAATCAAGGCTCTGGGGCTTTAGCG
>JAYNKS010000199.1:0-3340 GCA_038111345.1 Gammaproteobacteria bacterium
GGCGAGCAGATCACCGAGCGAGGCATAGGAAACGGCATCTCCCTGATTATTTTCGGAAGCATTGTCGCGGGATTACCTTCGGCCGTTGCGGGCACGCTTGAATTGGCGCGGACGGGCGCATTTACTCCCATTGGTGTCCTCGCTTTATTCGTAGGCGCCATCCTCGTCACGGCCTTTGTGGTCTTTATAGAGCGCGGACAGCGGCGGATCACTGTCAACTACGCAAAGCGGCAACAGGGCCGGCGCATGATAGCCGGTCAGTCCACGCATCTGCCGCTGAAACTAAACATGGCGGGTGTCATTCCACCCATTTTTGCCTCCAGCATCATTCTGTTTCCCGCGAGCCTTGGAAGCTGGTTCGGTCAAAGCGAGGGCATGGGATGGCTCAAGGACATCGCGACAACGCTGTCGCCGGGGCAGCCGGTATACACCCTGATCTATGCCGGTATGATTTTATTTTTCTGCTTTTTCTATACGGCTTTGGTCTTTAATCCAAAAGAAATTGCGGACAATCTTAAAAAGTCCGGCGCATTCGTGCCGGGAATACGCCCGGGCGTTCAGACCGCTACGTACGTGGACAAAGTGGTCTCGCGGCTGACGCTGGCCGGTGCGATGTATCTGACCGTCGTGTGTCTGATTCCGGAATTCTTGATCGTGAAGTGGAACGTCCCGTTTTATTTTGGCGGCACGTCGCTCCTGATCATTGTCGTGGTCATGATGGACATGATGTCTCAGGTCCAGTCTCACCTGATGTCGAGACAGTACGAAAGTTTGATGAAGAAGTCCTCGTTGGTCGGTGGCGGGATGGGCCTGCCGCGGTAACCGCGAGACTGAGGAAGCACGATGAAGGTAAGAGCATCCGTAAAGAAGATTTGCCGAAATTGCAAAATTATTCGGCGAAATGGCAGCGTGCGTGTGATTTGCGTTGATCCCCGCCATAAACAACGGCAGGGCTGATCCGGGTTCACCCACACGCGTAACGAAAAAGAGGCGAAACAGTGGCACGTATAGCAGGAATAAACCTCCCCGCGCATAAACATATCGAGGTGGCCTTGACGTCGGTCTACGGCATTGGCCGCGTGACCGCCCAGCGGATCTGCGATGCGACGGGGATAGCGAGGAGCACCAAAGTTCACGAGCTGTCGGAAGAGGACGCGGATCGCATCCGCTCCCAGGTCGCCAGCATTGCGGTCGAGGGTGACCTCCGTCGCGAAATATCCATGAACATCAAGCGGCTGATGGATATGGGGTGCTACCGTGGGATGCGGCATCGACGCGGCTTGCCCGTCCGAGGCCAACGCACCTCAACAAATGCCCGCACCCGTAAGGGGCCCAAGCGTCCCATCCGCAAATAAGGACAGGTACTGATCGCATGGCAAAGGTCCAAAACAAGAAACGTACAAAAGCGAAGGTTAAGAAGCACATCCCAGAAGGGGTGGCGCACGTGCACGCAACCTTCAACAATACGATCATCACCATCACCGACCGCCATGGGAACGCTGTGTCCTGGGCAACGTCGGGAGGCGCCGGATTCAGGGGTAGTCGTAAGAGCACGCCATTTGCTGCCCAGGTAGCTGCTGAGACCGCAGGACGGGCGGCGCAGGAGACTGGAATGAAGCAGTTGGATGTGAAGATCAAGGGCCCTGGCCCTGGCCGTGATTCCTCGGTGCGTGCACTCAACAATCTTGGATTTGAAATCACCTCTATCACGGACGTGACCCCGATGCCTCATAACGGCTGCCGCGCGCCGAAGCGTCGGCGCGTCTAGGACGGGTTCAGCCGGACTAGGCCACTCACCGGCGTTACCAAAACAGAAAACACCAGACAGCATAGAGAGAAAAAGAGAGAACAGTTATGGCGAGATATCGTGGACCGACCTGTAAACTGGCGCGCCGTGCCGGTACCGACCTGTCCCTGAAAAGTCCGATTCGCGCGCTTGATTCGAAGTGTAAGTTCGATCGGCCGCCCGGGTTTAAGGCTGGGGCCCGCCGCGCCCGATCCACGGTCTACGGCACGCAATTGCGTGAGAAACAAAAGTTACGTCACATGTATGGACTCATGGAGAAGCAATTCCATAGTTACTACGTGGAAGCCGCTCGAGCGAAGGCCTCGACTGGTGAGAAGTTGCTTCAGTTGCTGGAGTCCCGACTTGACAGCGTTGTCTATCGGATGGGTTTCGGAATTACGCGGGCCGAGGCTCGTCAGCTGGTCAGTCATAACGCGATCCTGGTGAATGGATCCCGGGTCAATATTTCGTCGTATCAAGTGAAGGCCGGCGACGAGGTCGCCGTGCGTGAGAGTTCGCGTGCGCAACTGCGAATCAAGTCAGCGCTCGAGATCGCGGAACAGGTAGGCTTCGTTCCTTGGGTGGATGTCGACTCGAAGGCTTTCAAGGGTGTCTTCAAGTCCGTGCCGGATCGAGGTGATCTCTCCCAGGAGATCGATGAATCGCTCGTCGTCGCGCTTTACTCAAAGTAAGCCTCAGTACGAGAACTCGAGAACGCACCCACGAAGCCGGTTGGTCTACCCCGGTACAACCGCTGCAAGATAAACAACAGAGGTAATTGCTCCATGTCGCAAGCCAGAGAAGAGTTTCTCCAACCCAACGTAATCAACGTCAAGTCGAGCTCCCGAACGCGAGCAACCGTCACGCTCGAGCCTCTTGAGAGAGGTTTTGGCCATACGCTGGGCAACGCCCTGCGACGTATTCTGTTGTCATCCATGCCAGGCGCCGCCGTGACCGAGGTACGGATTGACGGCATTAGTCATGAGTACTCGGCCGTGCCGGGGGCTCAAGAAGACGTTATCGCCATTCTGCTTAATCTTAAGAGCCTCGCCGTTCGGATGCATAATCGCGACGAGGCCGTTTTGCGCGTCTCAAAGAAAGGGCCAGGAACCGTGACGGCTGGCGATATTCAGCTCGATCACGACGTGGAAGTCGTTAACCCGGATCATCTGCTGGCTAACCTTTCCGCTGAAGGCGAGCTCAATATGGAAATTACGGTCAGCACCGGCCGCGGGTATCAGGTGGTCGATCCCAGTTCGGAAGAGGGCGAGACCAGAGGCGTTGGCGTGCTTCGCCTCGATGCGTCTTACAGCCCGGTCCGAAGTGTCTCCTACGCAGTAGAAAACGCCCGTGTCGAGCAACGAACGGATCTGGACAAGCTAGTGATGGAGATCGAGACAAACGGGACCATCGACCCTGAAGAAGCCGTGCGTCGGGCTGCGAGGGTGCTGCATGAACAGATTGCCGTTTTTGTTCAATTAAAAGAGTCGGATCGGTCGGATGCGGAAGTGCTTGAGGAGCGCGTGGATCCGATGCTCATGCGCTCTGTGGAGG
>JAYNKS010000200.1:0-2997 GCA_038111345.1 Gammaproteobacteria bacterium
GGATGGCGGCTAATCCATCCAATTCCTCATCCTCCTTTGGTGATTGCCCGGCCCCGCGAGGGGCCGGGATTTCTTTCGCCGCCGGTTTTTTTGGTAGGTGGTCAGGGGCAAGCAAGACAGTGAAGAGCAAGCGTTATGTTTAAAGGGGCCAGTGCACTTAACCTCGACTCAAAAGGTCGATTTGCGATGCCGACCATGCATCGAGAGCCCCTTCTTGGCCGCAGTTCAGGCCGCATGGTCATCACGGTCAATAACACGCGTGAGCGATGTCTCTGGCTTTACCCTCAGGATGAATGGGAGCGCGTGGAGCAAAAGGTTGTCGCGCTCCCGAGTTTTGATGCCGCGGCTCAATCGTTGAAGCGATTCCTGATCGGTTATGCGACCGACTGCGAAATGGATAGCGCTAGCCGCATCCGGATACCCGCACCCCTTCGAGAATTTGCTGCGCTTGAGAAACACATTGTGCTGATAGGTCAGGGCAACAAGTTTGAGGTCTGGGATGAGCCTCAGTGGAAAGCAAGTTGTGAAAAATGGCTGACAGCGCAAAGCAGTGAGGAGCGTTTGTCGGTGGAACTCGAATCTCTCTCACTCTGAGGAGATTAGTCTTGAACTCACTTGCGCACGCCCCGGTGATGTCAGCGGAGGTGGCAGCGGCGCTTCACCCCCGCGACGACGATATTTTGGTGGATGCGACCTTCGGTCGTGGCGGGCACACCCGAGCCCTGTTGGAAAAATTGGGGCCTAACGGGCGTATGTTTGTAATGGATCGCGACCCGGTCGCCTGTGCATTTGCTCGACAGTGGGCGGCAGGTGAGCCTCGATTGACTGTGATCCAGGCTCCCTTCTCAAAGCTCGCTGACGTGCTTGGCGCGCACGGCATCGCTGGGCGCGTGGGTGGCTTGGTGCTCGATCTGGGGGTGTCCTCGCCTCAGCTCGACGATCCCGCGCGGGGTTTTAGTTTTATGCGCGACGGGCCGCTGGACATGCGAATGGATCCCACGTGTGGAGCACCCGTCAGTGAGTGGTTGGCAGAAGTCGACGAACAGGAGCTCGTGTCTATCCTTCGAACCTTGGGCGAAGAGCGGTTTGCGAAAAGGATCGCTCGCGCCGTTGTCCAAACCCGCGCACAAAAGGCGCTTTCGACGACCAGAGAACTCGCGGAGCTTGTGCGTGGATGCGTGCCGTCTCGCGAACCGGGAAAGCATCCGGCGACACGAACCTTCCAGGCGCTTCGCATTCATGTCAATCGGGAGCTCGAGGAACTTGATTCAGTGTTGCCGCAGGCGCTCGAGATTCTCGAGCCTGGAGGGCGGCTTGTCATTATCAGTTTCCACTCGTTAGAAGATCGACGCGTCAAAAATTTTCTGCGTGATGCGGCTAAGGGCGATCCGTTTCCGCCTGATTTCCCGGTTAGACAAAAAGAATTGCGTCCGGCTATTGGCGTGTTGCATCGTCCGCAAAGGCCCTCTGCGGAGGAGGTCTCTGCCAATCCGCGGGCGCGCAGCGCGGTCCTCCGATCTGCTCAGAAATGTCTGGAGGAGTTTGCATGAGGTGGGCTGCATTTTTGAGCGGGGTTGCGCTGATCTCGGCGATTCTCGTAGTTGTGGTCCGGCATCAGAATCGCCTTGAGTTCCTGCAGGTCCGCGCAGAGGAGGATCTGAGGGATGAGTTAAATGACGAGTGGAGCCGGCTTCAGCTTGAGAAGGCGACCTGGGCAAGACATAACCTTGTGGAGGAAGCGGCCCGAAACGAGTTAGGTATGGTCACTCCGGGGCCAGCCGATATCGTAGTGATCCAGCTGGGAGCCGCACAGTGACTGCGCCCAAGCGAAGTCAGCCCTCTCCGCCGTTCTCCTATCTTCGGCAGCGTATCGTCGTCTCGGTCCTGGTTTTGGGTATGATGGTTTTGACGGGGCGCGCTTTTCAATTGCAAGTTCTAGAGAGCTCTCGCCTGCAGGCGGAGGGTGCTGCCCGACAGCTGCGCAATGTTGCGGTGAAGCCGGCTCGGGGCCGCATCCTTGATCGCAACGGCGATGTGCTGGCGGTGAGCACGCCCTTAGACGCCGTTTGGGCCCATCCTGCTACCTTGGTGGAAGCGCGTCACGATTGGCCGCGTCTGGCTGAGGCGCTGGGCATCACCCCGAGTCATATTGCGAGCCTGCTTTCGCAATACGAGGATCGTGAATTTGTCTACTTGCGGCGCCATCTGCCTCCTGCTGAGGCGCTCCGAATTGAGCGTCTTGCCATTCCCGGGGTGGCTTCGCTTCGTGAGTATGGGCGTTACTACCCGGCCGGGCCCATAACCAGTCATGTGCTCGGATTCACCGATGTGGATGACCGCGGGCAGGAAGGCATTGAAAAAGCATTTGACAGTCATCTGTCCGGCGTCGAAGGTAAGAAGCGGGTGTTGCGCGATCGAAAAGGCAGAGTCGTAGAGGATATCGAAAGTCTGCAGCCGGTCCATCACGGCAGGGACCTGCAAACCAGTCTAGATCTTCGGATTCAGGCATCTACGCAAAGGCATCTCGCCGCGACGGTTCGAGAGACTCGGGCGAGGGGCGCTTCCGCGGTGATGCTGGACGTGAATACCGGCGAGGTGCTGGCGATGGCCAACGCGCCTGATTTCAATCCCAACAACCGCGCTCAGTTTTCGGTCGATGCATTCCGTAACCGGTCGGTGACTGATGTCTTTGAGCCGGGTTCAACGATCAAGCCCTTCACTATGGCCATGGCGCTCGCCAGCGGGCAGTTCTCTCTGGACACGCCCGTCTCTACAAGTCCGGGCGTCTATCGTATTGGGCGAGATCAAATCCGGGATGTTCATGATTATGGTGACCTCACCCTCTCGACCGTTCTGGTCAAGTCGAGCAATGTAGGCACGGCAAAGATCGCCATGGAGCTCGCTCCGGAAGAGCTCTACCACCTGCTTGATAACGTTGGCTTTGGGCGGACGACAGGTGTCGAACTGCCGGGTGAGAGCGGGGGAAGCCTTCTGAAG
>JAYNKS010000200.1:3007-3328 GCA_038111345.1 Gammaproteobacteria bacterium
CGAGAGCGAAGGTGTGCTGCCACAGCGGCCGCGCTGGCGCCCGATCGAGCACGCGACTTTGTCCTATGGCTATGGTCTCTCGGCTACGCAGGTGCAACTGGCAAGAGCCTATAGCGTCCTGGCGTCTGGCGGGATTCTGCGCCCCGTGACCTTGAAGCGTCAGTCCGGACCGGTCGGAGGACATCGTGTCATGTCTGAGGGCGTGAGCCAACGAATTAATGCTTTGCTTGAGCGAGTGGTTAGCGCTGAGGGAACCGCCAAACGGGCCGCGGTGCCTGCGTATCGCGTCGCCGGAAAAACCGGAACGGTTCATAAAATTAG
>JAYNKS010000201.1:0-3288 GCA_038111345.1 Gammaproteobacteria bacterium
AATTCTCATTCGGTACGTGCGCAGACCCAAACGTCCACCCGCGAGGCGCCCGCTTGCTTAAGCGTTCTTGCAAGTTCATTCACCGTTGCGCCTGTCGTTAGCACATCATCGACGATGACCACATGACGCCCCGCCACGCCTCGTTGGCATTCAAAGGCGTTTTTTAAATTGCCTCTTCTTTCTCTTGCGCTCAGATCTGATTGATGCGCGGTTTTGCGGACTTTCCTTAGCAAATGATTGGATACCGGTATGCCCAGGCGGTATCCTGATAACAATGCAATAAGCGCTGATTGGTTGAAGCCTCGTTTGCGAAGCGCTGGTGTCGTCATGGGTACGCTGCAAATGAGATCGGGCTTTTTTGCTCCTCGGTTGAGAGCCGCCTCGCTAATAACGCTCGCCGCGGTTCGGGCGAAGGCAAGTTTCTCCCGATACTTAAGCGCTTGGATCCTCTCGCTGACGGGCTCACGGTACAAAAGCGGCGCAATGGCGTGATCAAAATCATTTGGCTTTGAAAGACATTTGCCGCAGATTGCGCCTGTTTCGATCGGGCGGGCGCACACGCTGCAGGCGGTTTTGTTAAGGGGCAGCGACCGGGCACAGATGTCGCATAGTCCATGCTGGCGCTCCGGGGATTGTTGGCACAGCAGGCAAACAGGCTCAAGGATTCGATCCAGCAGCCAAAGCATGCGGGTTAAAAGGGCGCGCACGAGGGACGGCGCTGGTCCATCGACGGCGCAATCAAACGGAAAAGCCATCGGATCAATCTAGTGAAGCGAGCGCTTAAAGTGCTGTGCGGTTTTTCACAGCGCGGTTAGTATTGGCCGTCTTCTTTTTTAGCCACAAAGCGAATGCAAAAGCCGTCGACGTTATTGGATCCAAACGCGCTGCGTCGCTACGCAAAGCGCGCGCTGCGATTTGATCCAAAAGACAACTACCTCGCGCGCCGGTGCGGAGGGGAACTCTTGGATCGGCTTGACCTCGTAAGCCTCGAGCCTCAGGTGGTTTTGGATCTCGGCTGCGGAGCCGGCATTGAGACGGAACAACTCTCGGCGCGATATCCAGACGCGCTCGTGGTGGGAATGGACTGCGTTCTTGAAGGCACTAATCTTGAAGGCTTTAATGTTGAAGCCAAAACGACCTGGCATCCGTGCCTTGCTGATGGGGTTCGATTGCCGTTGCCCGACAACCGCGTGGATCTGGTGCTTGCGAATCTCTTGCTGCCCTGGATCGATGCGCCTGCAGCACTTTTGGAGATCTGCCGAGTCTTAAAGCCCGACGGGCTTTTGATCATGTCGACCTTCGGACCGGATACGTTGTTTGAACTTGACGACGCATGGGCTGGAGCGGACAAGAGCCCTCACGTGCACGTTTTTCAGGATATGCACAATTTGGGCGATGAGCTGGTCCAGTCGGGGTTTTCCGAGCCGGTCATGGATGCTGATCCCATCGGTCTGACCTATTTAAATGCCAGATCGCTTGCCGAGGACTTGCGTCGGCTCGGCGGTGCAAACGCCCGAGAGGATCGGCGCCGATCTCTCACCGGGAAAAATCGCTGGAAACGCTTTGAGGAAAAGTATCAGCCTTTGGAGCGAGACGAAGGGCGAATCCGCGCAACGTTCGAGCTCGTTTACGGTATCGCCTGGGCTCGATCCAGCGGGGAGCCAACCGGGGATTCTCTTCGCGTGACATTCGAAGGCTGACGCCTTGACGAGGGGGAGGCGCAAGCGGCTCGACCAGACGCGATTTGGCAGTCAAGATTCACTTCAAAATAAGGCTTTTTTGGGGTGGGGATAAAGGGATCGTGGTTGATGGGTTTACCCCCAATATGCTAGTGTTCGGCGTGTTTTCTAGACCCAAACGGACGACGCCAGACAATTGATTTTGAGATCCGGGCGAGGACGCTCGGTCAAGGTCAATGACCCTTTCGATGACTCACCTTCAAGCCGCGCCCGGAGGGCGCGATTTCAGGCTTTTGATTCGACCCAACTGCTCGCTTGGCATGCTGGCGGCGTGGTTGATGTTCGGCTTGTTTGCGCTCGTCGCGGTGGGCAATGGCACCTACAGGGTGATGCTCGGAGCTTGGCCAGTCCTGCCGTTTTTGGGTCTAGAGCTCGCTTTGCTGGCGATCGCGTTTCTGATGCTGCAAAAGCGTGCCAGATTTTTTGACCTGCTTGTGTCGGAAGGTGATGAGGTATGCGTCACTAAGCGGGATGGAGAGGGTGACAGGAAGCAGCGATTTCATCGCTACTGGATGCAGGTACGAGTGGCGAGCGGCCCCTACTGGTATCCCAGCAAGCTACTGGTGGGGTCGCATGGGCAGTTCACCGAGATAGGCGCTGAATTAACCGAGGAAGATCGCCTGAAGACAGCGACACAGTTAAGAGGGCTGCTGCGAACCTGACGGCTTGGCGGCAGGCGGAAAATTATTTATTCCATTGCAATTTAATGTTCTTGTGGAGACAACGATGATCGCAAAACGATTCCAAAAACTGCGAACGGCGCTTTTTGCCGCGGCGGGGGCGGGTGCCTTATGGGCAGTGCCCGCGGCCGTTCAGGCGGAGTGGGGGCTCAACCTGCAGCGGCCCGTAACGGAAATCGCCCGCGTCCAGTTTGATCTGCACATGCTGATTACCTACATCGTGACCGTGATCGGCGTGATCGTTTTTGGCGTCATGTTTTATTCGATCGCGAAGTTTCGCAAAAGCAAAGGGGCTCAGGCCGCCAAATTCTCTCACTCGACCAAGGCTGAGGTGCTCTGGACGGTAATACCGACGCTAATCCTGATCGGTATGGCGGTGCCCTCTACTAAAGCACTGCTGTTGATGGAAGACACCACAGATTCCGACATGGTGCTCAAAGTCACGGGCTATCAGTGGGGCTGGCAATATGACTATATGGAGGACGGTGTCTCGTTCTTCAGCAAACTCGCCACCCCGCAAAGTCAGATTACCGGTACCGAGGCCAAGGGCGAGAACTACCTCTTGGAGGTGAACAACCACGTGGTGTTACCGGTCGGGAAGAAAGTTCGCCTGTTGCTGACCGCTAAAGATGTGATCCATGCGTGGTGGGTTCCCCAGCTGGGCGGCAAGAAAGACGCCATCCCGGGCTACATCAATGAGATGTGGATCCGGGCTGATGAGACCGGTACCTATCGCGGCCAATGCGCCGAGCTCTGCGGTAAGGACCACGGCTACATGCCCATCGTGGTCGACGTAGTCGAAGAAGCCGAATACAAAGCCTGGATCGAAAGCCAGAAGAAAAAGAGCTAAGACACCCCGATTTCAAAAC
>JAYNKS010000202.1:0-2362 GCA_038111345.1 Gammaproteobacteria bacterium
CTTTTACGGTCCATCAATGGCCGTTTTTTTCAGCGCTCATGTGGGTTGTGGGTCGGCTGCTGGGGATCAGCTATGAGACAGCAGGCTACCTGCTGAACTCGGTATTTTTTACGGCGGCGTCGGTCTTTTTTGTTTTGGTGGTGCATGCGTTTGGGGGCACGACCCGAAGAGTCATCACGTTCGCCGCGTTGCTTGCCGTTTTGCACCCCTCGTTCAATGAATACCGGTCATTTATTATCCGAGATGCCGGATATTTAGCCTTTTATCTGGTTGCGGTGTTCTTTATGGCGCGCTGCGTAGGTCAGCTCACCGTTCGCGATGCGGTGGGTGCGGTCGTCGCCCTGGTGATCGCTACGTTATTTCGGATCGAGGGGGCGGTCTTTCTGTTGGCAACGCCGCTGCTGCTGACAGCCGTTATCACGAAAACTGATGGCGGCCCCTGGCGCCGTTTGATTCTTTTGGTTGTTGCCGCCTTCATCCTTGCCGTCGTTTTGGGTTGGTGGGTGATGGCTCCCAAAAGCGGATTGCCGGTGGAAAGCGTTACCGATAACCCCGTGCAGGTGGTGGAGAGCGCGTGGCTTCAGGTGCTGGGTTCAATCTCGCACAAGATCACGGTGCTGCAATCAGAGTTTCTCGGCCCCTACTCTGCAGAATACGCCTGGGCGCTTTTTGTGTTTGCGGTAGCGGTCCTGCTGGCAAGCGCGACCCTGTCACAACTCAGCATACCGTGGGCGGTGTTGGTGCTCGCGGCGATCTGGTTCAGGGTCCGATTTCCGGGGAAAAGCCTCAATCGCCTCTGGGTGAGCCTGATTGCGATGCATCTGGCGATTCTGCTGGTGTTCACGGTCATCAATTTGTTTTTGGCCTCACGCTATCCGCTGGCCTTGGCTGTCACGATCCTGGTTCTCGCTCCTTTTGCGCTGGATCGTGTCGCTGAGGTATCCGGATGGCGGCGATTGGGCGGCATACGCCGCGCGGCTCTTTTGGTCTTACTGGTTTGGGCTTTAGGCGAAAGCATCAGCGGGCTTGATAACGCTACGCGTGCCCGCGCCTTGAAAGAAGCGGGCCAATGGATCGCGACCCAGACTCAGGAACCTGGGTCCGTCGTGACGAACGATCGGCGGATTGCTTACTACGCCGGACGCCACTGGGACCTTTTATCGATCGAGCCGAGTGTGGCCAAGATTCTCCATGGCCTTAGAGGTGGTCTCTGGCCGGACGCATCTTATGTGGCGCTCAGATTAAGTCGGGGCGGTACGCAGACCCATGATTGGGTGATCGAAGCGTTGGGCGCGGCGCCCCTAAGAACCATCGACGAAGGAAAAGGCGATCGGGTTCTGATCTATCGTCGGCCGTGATACATCGGGGGTCTTGATCGGGTTAAGTCTCGGCTGAGCAGTCGATCGCAGGCTCGGCTTCTAGGTGCGCATCAGACGGTCTGTAAACGCGCGCATCTGATCGATCGACATGGATTCAAAATACATTCGATGCCACAGTTCGAGGTTGAGAAGAATCCACAGTCGAAAATTATGATCGGCCTTCCCGCTGAGGTGTTCTTCAATCAGATTCTGTACCGCGTGGCGTTCAAAAATACCTGCTTCGATAAATCGAGATTCCGCGAATAAATTGCGAAGGAATCCGGAAAGTTCGTTACGCAGCCAGAGCGCAATGGGAAAACCAAATCCCTGTTTCTCTCGATAGACCAGTTCCTTCGGTAGATAGCGAGAGGATACGGATCTCAAGATGTGCTTGAGCTTCATGCCGTTCAGCTTCATGTGCGCAGGAATAGACGCCGCGAATTCGACCAACCTGTGGTCTACCAGCGGCGATCGGTTCTCAAGTGAGTGCGCCATGCACATGCGGTCCGCAATGACCAGAAGATGATCGGGCATACGGGTCATGAGATCCGTGTAAAGCATGCGATCGACCAGATCATCCACATTCGCTGCATTAAAGTGGGTCAGAATCTTCTCGCGTGAGTCAGTGGAATCGAACGAATCGCGAGCCTGTTGGGTAAAAAGTGATCGTTTGCTGTCGTCCGTGAACCGCAGAAAGCTCATGCTGTGGGCATACCGATCACCGCGCTCGCGAAGGGACATCTCATTAAGCCAGCGGGCTTTTTGGGCAATCGTTTTGTACTGAAACGTGTCGGGGATAAGCCGAATCAACTTGTCGATCACCGTGCGCCGCAGCCAGGCTGGGAGGACCGCGTAGTAGTCAGCCAGCCTTTGACCGGCGAACCGGTCGTATCCTGCAAAGCTTTCGTCACCGCCATCCCCGGAGAGTGCGACTTTGACGTGCCGGCTGGCGAGCCCGGCGACCAGATAGACGCCGACCCCGAATGGATCAGAAGGCTCGTCCA
>JAYNKS010000202.1:2372-3287 GCA_038111345.1 Gammaproteobacteria bacterium
ATCCGATTCGACGATTTCCTCATGAGCTTCCATGCCGTAGCGCTCGGTCACCATACGCGCGAACGGCAATTCATTAAAGGATTGCTCTTTTACGCCGATTGAAAAGGTCGGCACGGGATCCTTTTGTAGCGTAGCCATCATGGCCGATACCGTTCCCGAATCGATGCCCCCGGACAGAAAGGCGCCTACGCGCACGTCGCTCAAAAGATGTGAGTCGACCGTTTCAAGGAGCGTCTCGTGGAGACCGTCTTCGATATCCTTCTCCGAACCTTTTTGCTTCTTCAGAAAATCGATATCCCAGTACCGTTCCATGCGAACCGATTGATTCTCATAAACCAGATAATTGCCCGCCGGCAGCTTTTGCACGTGTTTAAAGAACGAGAACTGATCCGGCATAAAGCGCAAGGACATGTAGTGCCAGAGACCCTCAAGTTCCATCTCGGCAGGCACCAGATTTGAGGCAAGGAGTGCCTTCACTTCGGACGCAAAAAATACGCGATCTTCGCGGTGCACAAAAAAGAGCGGTTTTTGCCCCATATGATCTCGCGCGAGTAACAAGCGCTCCCGTGTGCGATCCCACAACGCGAAGGCAAACATGCCCCGCAAGTGCGTCACGCACGCGTCGCCATGTTCCTCATAAAGATGCAGGATGACCTCAACGTCGGTCCGCGTTCGAAACCGGTGGCCTTTTTCAATCAGACGTTCTCGCAATTCAGGGCTGTTGTAGATCTCACCGTTGCAGATGAGAACGAGCGTTTCGTCCTCATTGAGAATCGGCTGGTGCCCGGTTTCCAGGTCAATGATGCTGAGCCGCGTCTGCGCCAGGGCCATAGGCCCGCGGTGGTAGTAACCCTGATCGTCGGGACCCCGGTGATGGAGCGCGGCTGCCATGGGGCGGATACGCTCCCGCTGCGC
>JAYNKS010000203.1:0-3233 GCA_038111345.1 Gammaproteobacteria bacterium
ACTTTGTTCTTTTAGAACGTCATAAACCTTATCCGAGATCATTAAGGCAGAAATTGGTAAGTATCCAGAAGAGAGCTGCTTCGCGCAGGTGACCATATCTGGTTCGATCCCGTAGGTTTGAGACCCCCACATGTTGCCCGTCCGACCGAAGCCGCAGATCACTTCATCAGCCACCATGAGTACGTCGTACTTTTTAAGGATCGCTTGAATTTTTTCAAAATAAGTCGCTGGCGGGGTCATGACTCCACCGGCACCCATGACGGGCTCCGCGACGAAAGCAGCCACGGTGTCTGGTCCTTCGCTCAGGATCAACTGCTCAAGGCTGTCGGCGAGTCGGGTCGCAAAATCTTCCTCGCTTTCGCCGGGTAAGCCGTATCGATAAAAACCCGCGGTGTCCGTGTGGAGCATTCGATCCAACGGTAGATCAAAGTCATTTTGCATCAGCGGGATGGCGGTCAGGCTTCCCCCGGCAACCGTAACACCGTGATAGCCTCGTTTGCGCGAAATAATTTTCTTCTTCTTCGGTAGGCCACGACCGTTGTTGTAATACCACGTGAAGCGAATCATGGCGTCGATCGCCTCGGATCCTGAATTCAGGAAGAAAGCCTTAGTCATGGGTGCTGGAGCCATGTCGATGAGCTTTTCAGCCAATTCGATGACCGGTTCCGTCGACCGGTGAGCGAATGTATGTGAATAGGGGAGGGCGGCAAACTGAGCGGCTGCTGCCTGGGCGAGACGGGGCTCAGAGAAGCCTAAAGACACGCACCAGAGCCCACCAATACCCTCGAGATATTAGTTGCCTTGGTCATCCCAGACGTAGATGCCCTCGCCCCGGGAAATCACCAGTGGACCCTGCTGCTCATGGGCAACGAGGTTCGTGTAGGGATGCAGCGCGTGGGCAATATCCTTTTGGTGGCTGTCGCTGATGGAGATGTTCATTTCAGGCGCCGGTCGTGGTTGAAATAGGCGCATTCATTGTGCCTCTATCGGGTGTTTTGAACAAGCGACGGCCTCAGGGTGATTGAGCATAGGCGCGCAGAGATTCGGCGGCGATATGGCCCTCGCCTGCACACCATGCCCTGAACCCGCCGAGCCCGCGGTTTTGCCACTCGGCGTGCGCAGCCTGCCATGCCTCGCTTCGGGCCTGATCGACCTCGCCATCGCTCAAACCCCCGTCGTGAACGATCTGAGCATGCACCACGCGATATCCCTTTATCACGTCGTCAGACACCAACCCGCAGTAGGCAGCGACCTCAAGATCATAAACGGCCTGCACGAGCGTCTCGAACTTGTGAAGTCCTGTCGAAACGCAGAGAATCGGAGTCAGGAAGAGCCATGCTGCCATTAGAAAGGCATGACGGGTCGCGGTCCTCATCGGCAGTCTTTCGTTGGTGGTGGTATTCAGCGCTTCGTTAAGAATATACCGGAAGAAAAAATCAGGAGTGAGTAAATGGACGCAGCGGTAAAGCAGACGGTGGGGCATTACATCGGTGGAAAAGTTGTGGCGGGATCAAGCGGCCGTTTTGGTGATGTCTATAACCCGGCACTTGGCGAAGTTACTAAATCGGTCGCGCTGGCAAGCGCCGAGGAGGTGGGTGCGGCTGTTGATAATGCGGCTGAGGCATTCCCCAGCTGGGCAGAGGTTCCGCCAGCCCGTCGTGTTCAGGTGCTCTATCGATACCGCGAACTCCTTGTTCAGCATATGGACGAGATGGCACGGCTTCTCTCATCAGAGCATGGCAAAACCGTCGACGACGCAAAAGGATCGATCACCCGCGGACTTGAAGTGGTGGAGTTTGCGTGCGGCATCCCGCAGATGCTCAAGGGCGAGTTCAGTGAGGGAGTTGCCAATGGGGTGGATTCATGGAGCATGCGACAGCCCCTGGGGGTTGTCGCCGGTATCACGCCCTTTAATTTTCCCGCGATGGTGCCGATGTGGATGTTTCCGGTGGCCATTGCCTGTGGCAATACCTTTGTCCTGAAACCATCGGAGCGCAATCCTTCCTGCGCGGGTTTTATGGCTCAGTTGCTGACTGACGCCGGGCTGCCTGATGGCGTGGTTAACGTGATAAATGGTGACAAAGAGGCGGTCGATACCCTGCTGTCTCACCCCACTATTCAAGCGGTAAGTTTTGTCGGCTCCACGGCAGTGGGAGAGTACATTTACAAAACCGGCTGTGCGCATGGCAAGCGGGTGCAGGCATTGTGTGGTGCTAAAAACCATATGGTTGTAATGCCCGATGCGGATATGGGCCAAGTGGTCGACGCGGTGATGGGCGCGGCCTATGGATCAGCCGGTGAGCGTTGTATGGCGATCTCGGTCGTCGTGGCCGTTGGCGACGACACGGCGGATCGAATGATGGAGCGACTCGTGCCACGGATAGAGACTTTGAAAGTGGGCGCGTTCGATCAGGAAGGCGTAGAGATGGGTCCAGTGATCACCCCCGACGCCCGTGATCGAATCAAGGGATATATTGATCGCGGGGTTGAGGAGGGCGCTGAACTGGTCGTGGATGGTCGCGATATCTCGATCCCAGGCTACGAATCAGGCTGTTTTGTGGGCGCTACGGTGTTCGACCGGGTGAGCCCGGATATGTCTGTGTACACCGATGAGATTTTCGGCCCGGTGTTATCTGTGGTTCGCGCTAAAAACTATGAGGAAGCACTTCAGTTGGTGAACGATCACGAGTACGGAAACGGCACAGCCATATTCACCCGTGACGGAGATACCGCTCGTGATTATGGTCACCGCGCTCGGATCGGCATGGTGGGCGTTAATGTGCCTATTCCTGTGCCTTTAGCCTTCCACAGTTTCGGAGGATGGAAACGCTCGCTCTTTGGTGACCACTACATGCACGGTCCGGAAGGCGTGCGGTTTTACACCCGCATGAAAACGCTGACCAGTCGATGGCCTTCCGGCATCAAAGAGGGCGCGGTGTTCAATTTCAAGGCCGGCGGAGAGCATTAATTTCCAAAGCGAGGGCGCGAAGGATCGACGTCCGATGCCTTCGGGCTAATGCAATTGAAGATTGTCGATCAGTCGCACCCTTCCGAGGCGTGCGGCAATAAGCGCCTGAGCGTGGGATAGCTCGCCCGGAGGGTCGTCCGCGGTCCAGGCACTCGGGTTGCGGACAGCGGCGTACTCGATGATCAATTGACTGCCTGCAAATTGCTCAATCATTTTCTCGCGAAGCAGATGGGCGTGGCGCATCCCACTGGACCAGGCCGTTGCA
>JAYNKS010000204.1:0-3206 GCA_038111345.1 Gammaproteobacteria bacterium
ATGCGTCGCACCGGAAACAATTTTTCGCTCCCGCGCACCGGTAAAGTAACTTGGGCGGCGGGCTCAATGACATAATCGCTCATTATTAAAACCTTCAGGTAAAAGTGAGAGAGATCTCAGGCCGTTCGGCGGGCCGCGTAATATGACACTCGTCGTTCGAGATAGGCAAGAATCTCCGCAAGAAAAAAGGCCAGCGCGAACAACACGAGCAGGACGGCCCAGAAGTGCTTCATCAGGAAGTTAGACGAATAGGTCTCGAAGAGCGCGCCGAATCCGACGATGGAGATAAGAAGTTGGCCGATGATGACGCCTTTCACTGCCCGAATGAATCCGATACGCACCCCGCCAAGAATCTCCGGAAGCGCTGCCCAGAAATAAATCTTTACGAAGGCATCTTTGGGCGACGCGCCGAAGGAGTGAGCCATCTCGACCAGGGAGCGGTTAATCTGCATGACGCCCGCACGGGCGTTGAGCACGATGATCCAGATTGCAAACAGCGTGGTCGTTATGATGATCGCCTTCAACCCAAATCCGAATAAGACCATCAAAACCGGCACAAGCGCGGTTAACGGTGCGCTCAGAAAAATATTCACCCAGGGCAATAACAGTTCGTCGATGAGACGATTCTTACCCATCAGGATGCCCACGGGCACGCCAATTACTATCGCGGATACTGTACCCACAGCGAACGCGTAACCGGTATCCGCCAAGGCCTTGAGGAACACCGGCGTGCCGCCAATCTCAAGCAAGGTCGAGAAAATCTCTGAAAGCGGCGGGATAAAGAACGTCAGACCCGATTGACCCACCAGCTCCCAGAGGAGGCCCCAAAGGATCAGCGAGGACATCTCTGGAAGTTCGTAGCCAAATATCTTCATAGCGCCCTTCTACTCCACATAGGTCCTCAAAGACGCCCAGATGCGATCCACGATGTCGAGGTATTCAGAGTCGCGGCGGATACTGTCTTTATCCTTATCCCGAAACCCCGACGGGCGGATTACTTCAGACACACGGCTGGGCCGTGGGAGCAAGATTGCTATCTGATCGGAGACATACACCGCTTCCTCAATGGAATGGGTCACAAAAATAAATGTCTTGTTTTGGTTTTGTACCAGCGCAAGGAGATCTTCCTGAAATTTGCGACGCGTCTGCTCATCGACGGCCGAGAAAGGCTCGTCCATGAGCAAGACTTCAGAATCTACGCTGAGTGCGCGCGCAAGACCCACCCGTTGGCGCATCCCACCGGACAACTCGTGGGGGTAGCTTTTTTCAAACCCCTGAAGCCCGACATCTGCGATGTACTTCGCGGCGATTGCCTCGCGCTCGGATTTTTCCACCCCCCGCAATTCCAAACCAAATGCCACATTGCGCATCACGCTTGCCCAAGGCAGCAGCGCGAAGTCCTGAAACACGAAAGCACGATCAGGTCCAGGACCCGTGACGGGCTTATCGTTCACCAACACTTCCCCGCTGGTCGCCGGTAGCAAGCCTGCGATAATTTTCAGCAGCGTTGTCTTCCCACAGCCGGAGGGACCCAGCAGAGAAGTCAGCTGCCCCCGTGGAAAGTCCAAAGACAAGTCCCGCAACGCCTCAACCTCACCGTAGTTTTTAAACACATGACGCACCGCCACGGCATTCGCGCCGTCGGCCGATGAGCTGCTGCGTTGCTGATCAGACATCATGCTTTTTCCCTAATCTAGTCTGTGGCGTATCCACGGTTGAGCCCCCCAAATAACCAGCGTTCCACACGCTCGAGAAAATTCAGAAATACGACCGCGAGAATAATGATTGAAACAATCGCGGCATACATGCTGGGATAGTCAGCGATCGAACGACTGTAGGTGATGATGTCCCCCACCCCGGTTGGCGTAATCTTGAGCTCCGAGAGAATCGCGCCAATAAACCCTGCCGACACCCCGAGGCGCAGCCCAGCAAAAATTATTGGAGACGCGGCGGGGAGCACAATTTTAAGAATGACAGCCGATCGCGATCCAAGGAACGCGCTGCCCATCTCCTTGAGTGAAGCGGGGGTATTGCGCACGGCACCGCCGGTATTCAACACAATCACCGGCATTGCCATAATGCAAACTACAAATACTTTTGAGGTCAGGCCAATGCCGTAGGCCATGACCAACAGCGGGATCAATGCGGCAAGGGGCGCTGTCTGCATCACAACAAAGATAGGCGAGATTAACCAGTTAATTCGCCGATCTAAGCCTACCCACAATCCAATCCCAATTCCTAGGAAAGCCGAAATCGCAATGCCAACGACCAGCGGCTTTAAAGTCTCCGCGTAGGCGGTAAACAGGGTGCCTTCGATGATCAGGACCCACAGCGCGGCCATCGACTCAAAAAACGTCGGGAACGCGAAGCTGACGGGCACGCGGCCGGCAATCTCCCACGCGCCGAAGACCAGCGCCGCTGACAGAACTTTGAGCCCTAAAGATCGATATGGCATGAGCACAGAAATGGGGATGCCGTATTTAAAGCACCCACGATGCTTTTCCCTAGGAGAACGTAAAAGACCAAGAGGCCGTTGGCGGTATAACGCCAACGGCCCTCCATGAGATAACTTACTGGGTCGCGCGCTCCAGCGGCGCCATGTACCAGAAGTCTTCCACCTTGAGCGAACTTAAGTCACCGGTCAATTGACCGGCTTTTGAATACCACTCCAGATCAGCCTTTGCGGCCTTCAGGCCCCCGCCGTTTGCGTCATAAAGGCCCCCTTCCACCGCGTCGGTAAAGAACTGATCCAGGCTGTCGAGAACCTCTTTGGGTAGCTGGCCGATCGGACCGTTTGGGTTGGTCTCGCGACGGACCATTGTTGGATCTTTCATCATATCGCGGTATACGCTCACGAGCGCCTTTACGAAAATATCAACGTCTTTGCTGTTTGCCTTTATCCAGTTAAGGTTTGCGAAGAGCGCCTCGTCACTCGCGTCCACATCAAACATCGGTAAGACGTTGAATTTTCCACCGTGAAGCTTCATCAGCTTGTTTTTGTTGGACAGATCAATGATCGTTGCATCGGCTTGCCCGGCGACTAACGCTGCCACACGGTTCTTGGAGCCCGGCACGTAAGACCGAGTCCCAAACTTGATATTTAGTTTTTCCTCAATGACGTTGGCGATTGAATCCGTGCCCCCGCCGCGAGAATGCAACATGATCGGCTCGCCATTCAGATCCTCAAGTTTGGAATACTTGAGCGA
>JAYNKS010000205.1:0-3190 GCA_038111345.1 Gammaproteobacteria bacterium
TTCGCCAAGCGCGATCCTTTCTGGAAACCAAAGTCGTGACCCACGCCCTCGACCCTCACGCGTCAGTCCTTGTTGTTGGCGCCGGCGTAATGGGCTCCGGGATCGCTCAGCTCGCTGCCCGCCACGGACATCCGGTTTTTTTATTTGACACCCGACCGCAAGCGGCTTCCCACGCCATTCAGGCCATTCAAACCGACCTCGCCCGTTTGGTTGAAAGAGGGAAATTCACAAACAACGAGCGCGCAGCCCTTCTTGAACGATTGCACCCGCTCGAACGTCTGGATGAAGCCCGCGAGGCGCAACTTGTAGTCGAAGCGATCGTCGAAGATTTGGAGTCCAAACAGGCGGTTCTGGCAGCTGTCGAGAAAATTGTCTCTTCGGACTGCCTTTTGACGACCAATACCTCCTCGATTTCGATTAATGCTATTGCCAATGCGCTCTCGAGCCCAGAGCGACTTGTGGGCATGCATTTTTTCAATCCCGTTCCGATCATGAAGCTGGTCGAAGTCATTTCCGGTTTAAAAACGGACCCATCTGTCGCCACTGCCGTCTTTCAGACGGCACAAAGCTGGGGCAAAACGGCTGTACATGCAAGGTCGACGCCCGGCTTCATCGTAAATCGAATTGCTCGCGCTTTTTATGCTGAAACATTGATGCTCTTGCAGGAGCAATTTGCATCTTCGGAAGACATTGACTTGTGCCTACGTGCCGCGGGTTTTCGCATGGGGCCCTGCGAACTCATGGATCTAATTGGGCATGACGTCAATTTCGCCGTCACCCAAAGCGTATTCACCGAGAATTTTTTCGATCGGCGCTTCACCCCATCGATCGTTCAGAAGGAACTGGTTGACGGCGGCCTTTTTGGGAGAAAAAGCGGCAAGGGTTTTTATAGTTATCCTTCGCAGGCCGAACGGTCCTCACTCTCCCCGCTCAGTCCATCTGCGGATTCGACCGACACGATGGGTGAAATTACGGTGCATGGAAGCGATCCGATGGCCGGCCGCATCGCCGACCGGCTATCTGAAAAAGGGATCTCCTTTGCTTGCCATCCAGAGAGTCACTGGTCGGGCATCCGGGCAGGTGAACTCGATCTACGAATGACCGAGGGTCAGGCGGCTTCCGAGATAGCAGCGCAAGAAGGCATTCGTAATGTAGCGGTGTTCGACTGGGCTCCTGCAGACCGCGATGCGGGACCCCTCGCATGGGCGTGCGCAATCCAATCCGACGACGATTCAGCAAAACAAGCAGCAGACCTCTTGAGGCATCTTGGATTCGTGCCTGTCCAAACAAAGGATTATCCTGGTCTTATTGTCGCCAGAACCCTTTCCATGATCGTAAACGAAGCAAACGACGCGGTTCTACAGGGCGTGTGCTCAAAAGAGGATGCCAATGCTGCAATGCGCTTCGGTGCAAATTACCCCGCAGGCCCGTTTGACTGGCAGAATGAATGGGGGGCGGCTCAGATAACTAATGTGCTGGATTCGCTTAATGACTTTTACCGGGGAGAACGTTATCGCGTCAGTCCCGGCCTGCGACAGGCCGCGTGGCGCGAGCATGTCAAGCATTAGACCTCCCAATCATGAAGGGCATCGGACATGAAGTTCGCTGAGTTTTTTGAAGGACAGTCTCTCACCACAAAGGTCTACACGGTAGGCGAAGACGAGATCATTTCATTTGCACAGCAGTACGATCCGCAGTGGTTTCACGTCAGCCCGGATGAGGCCGCAAAAGGACCTTTTTCCGGACTGATTGCTAGCGGCTGGCATACCTGCGGTATCGCCATGCGCCTGATGGTGGATCATGCGCTGCACGACTCGGAATCCTTCGCCTCGCCCGGCCTCAGCTACCTAAAGTGGGAGCACCCCGTTCGACCTGGCGATCAGCTTCACGTGGAGGCGAAGGTGCTGGAGGTTCGTCGATCCGAAAGTAAGCCGGATCTCGGTATCCTGAGGTGGCGATGGGAGATGAAGAATCAAAACGAGGTCACCGTATTGGATCTTGAGGCCATTAGCCTCTTTAAGGTGCCGACAGCCTAGATCTGCTCGAGAGTGATACGTGATGACTAGCCACAGCATAAACGAGGCGCTGATCTGCGATGCCCAGCGTACGCCTTTCGGAAAATATGGCGGGTCTCTATCTTCGGTACGGACGGATGATTTGGGCGCGATTCCCCTCCGATCGCTAATGGAACGCAATCCTGGAGTGGATTGGGACGCCATCGATGACGTCATTCTTGGCTGCGCTAATCAGGCCGGTGAGGACAACCGAAATGTAGCCAGAATGTCGCTGTTACTTGCAGGCCTCCCCCACGCCGTACCCGGCGCAACGATCAATCGGCTGTGTGGCTCAGGCATGGACGCCGTCGGTACCGCCGCCCGTGCAATTAGATCGGGGGAAGCCACGCTAATCGTTGCTGGAGGTGTCGAAAGCATGAGCCGCGCTCCCTTTGTCATGCCCAAACCGGACACCGCTTTTTCACGACAACCAGCGGTATATGACACCACGATCGGCTGGCGCTTCGTTAACCGACTGATGAAAGCGCAATACGGAATTGACTCCATGCCTGAAACGGCCGAGAACGTGGCTCGGGATTTTGGCATTGAACGCGAGGCTCAGGATCAGTTTTCCCTTGCCAGTCAGCAAAAGACAGCACGCGCTCAGGCTAGCGGATTCTTTTCCCCCGAGATCACTCCGGTAACGATTTCCAGCCGAAAAGGCGAATCTGTCATGGTCACTCAGGATGAGCATCCCAGACAGACGTCGCTTGAAAAGTTATCGATGCTAAAGGGAATTGTCACCCCTGAGGGTAGCGTTACTGCCGGCAACGCCTCAGGCGTGAACGACGGAGCGGCCGCTCTGTTGATCGCTAACGAAGCGGCTGCCCGCTCCCATCAGCTTGAGCCCAAAGCGCGCATCGTGGCTATGGCCTGCGCCGGGGTTGAACCGCGCATTATGGGGATTGGCCCTGCTCCAGCCTCCAATCGGGTGCTAAAGCTCGCCGGACTCAAACTCGATCAGATAGACGTTATCGAACTGAACGAAGCGTTTGCGGCCCAAGGCTTGGCCGTACTGAGAAACCTTGGGCTTCAGGATAATGACTCTCGCGTCAATCCCAATGGCGGCGCGATCGCTCTTGGCCATCCCCTTGGCGCCAGCGGCGGCCGGTTAGTTATGACGGCCGTCAATCAAC
>JAYNKS010000206.1:0-3186 GCA_038111345.1 Gammaproteobacteria bacterium
GTCCTGACCATCACCGAAACCCACCTGGTTACGGCAGCGGGATTGTTCGGAGATTTCAATCCTCTCCATGTGGATGAGACCTTCGCGTCCCGATCCCGGTTTGGCGGACGAATTCTGCACGGCCCTTTTACCAGCGCCTTTGTGGCGGCTCCGGTGGGTATCTATTTTTCAGGAACCGCGATCGCCTATCTCGAACACAGTTGCCGATTTCTGGCGCCGGTCAAACCGGGCGATACGCTACAGGCTCGCTGGGAGATTACGGAGAAAGTGGATAAGTCTAAATTCAAGGGTGGCGTAGTCGGACTGTCCTGCTCCTGCATCAATCAGCGTGACGAAGAGGTTGCCACGGCGCAAGGCAAGATTATGGTGGCCTCAAGATCGGGACTTGACTGAAGGCGTCGCTATGGACTCGTCACTCGCCGGCAAAAGAGTACTGATTTACAGCCATGATTCGTTTGGCTTGGGACACCTGCGGCGTTGTCGCACGATTGCACACGCGCTGGTTGATCGGTTTGCCGGTCTGCGCGTGCTGATTGTTTCAGGATCGCCCATCATCGGCAGCTTTGACTTCAAGAGTCGTGTGGATTTTGTTCGGATTCCGGGTGTCGTGAAACTGCGCGGTGGCGATTACACATCCTTGTCAGATCACATCGATCTTTCGCAGACACTGCAATTGCGCAGCTCGATTCTTGCGCAGACGGCAAAGACCTTCGCGCCGGATATTTTTCTGGTGGACAAAGAGCCTCTGGGTCTCAGAGGAGAAGTGACCGCCACTCTAAAAATCCTTCGCAGTAAACAGGTGTACACCGTGCTGGGTTTGAGGGATATTCTTGATGACCCAGTGATTCTCCGTAAGGAGTGGGACAAGCGCGGCACGCCCCGAGATCTTGAATCCTGGTACGACGAGATCTGGGTATTTGGGTCACCCTCCATGGGTAACCCCTTGTCTGAGTTGGGGGTCTCGCCCGCGGCGCTCGATCGTCTCGTATTCACGGGATACCTGAAACGCTCGATCCCCGAAATTGCCCAGCCGCCCGTGGGTCTGCCAGATGATCCGTTCCTGCTGGTGACGCCGGGAGGCGGTGGCGATGGCGAAACGCTGGTCGATTGGGTGCTGTGCGCCCTGGAGCAAAAGCCCCGACCCTCTCGATCGGTCGTGATCGTGTTGGGTCCTTTCATGCCACAGGCGGTGCGTCATCAGTTTCAACGGCGTGCGGCGGCGCTCACGGGCGTGCATACCATTACCTTCAACGCCAACATGGAGTTGTTGATCGCCCGGGCAGAGGGCGTGGTGGCGATGGGCGGTTACAACACATTCTGTGAAGTCCTGTCACTGGACAAACCGGCGTTGTTAATTCCACGCTCGACCCCCCGACTAGAGCAAACGATCCGCGCGCGGCGGGCACAGGCGCTGGGTTTTGTTTCCATGCTTAGTGGTGATGGCGATCGTTCGGCTGACGCCATGGCCAGGGCTCTACGGGAGCTCGAGCGGCAGCCGCTGCCGTCTAAAGCCGGCGCTGATAAAGTGCTCAATGGTTTGGACGTGATTTGCTCGCGAACGAAAGCGTTGCTCTCAGGTAACGCCCGGGACAACGTCGAGCGCGCATAAAGCCAGTCGAACCGACTCGTTGTGATTCTGTTTTATGTTCAGCACCTTTTGGGGATTGGTCATCTCCGCAGGACGCTCGCGATCGCCAACGCCTGCGACCAAAACGGACTTGAGGTCTGCGTCATTAGCGGAGGCCCGGCCTTTGACCTTGGCCCGTTTTCGCACTTGCCTATCCATCAATTGCCTCCCATCCAGAGCGCTGATTTACGCTTTTCGGCGTTAGTCGATGAACACGGGCAACCTGTGAACGCGGCCTTGGAGAGCGAGCGTACAGATCAGTTAATAAAGATTTTCCATCGCGTCTCACCGCGCATCGTGGTCACCGAGCTATTCCCATTCGGCAGGAGGCGTTTCCGGTTTGAGATCGAACCGCTGCTTGACCAAGCTCAAAAGCAGGGGGCAAAGATCATCTGCTCCGTGCGCGACTGTGTCCAGCAACGCTCAGAGGAGCGTGAAGCCGAAACGTTATCCTTTCTGCAACGCTACTACGATGGCGTACTCGTTCATGGCGAAAAAGACTTTTTACCGTTTGACGCGTCGTTCCGGCGCGCGCTAGAGGTGGATGACCTGAGCTACACCGGATTCGTTGATACAGCGATGGCGACAGTGCCTGGCGGCTTATCGTCGAGCCCGGAAGTGCTCGTCGCGGCCGGCGGTGGGGCAGCCGGGGAGGTGTTGTACGAAGCGGTTGCGAACGCCCGTCGTCTCACCCGACACCATGAGGTTCGCTGGCGAATGTTGGTGGGGGTGAACCCATCGGAATCGCTCATGCGGGCGCTTCGTGATACTGGCGGGGATGGGCTCGTTGTTGAGCCCAATCGCAGCGATTACCGACGGCTCTTGGCGACCTGTCGTTTGTCGATCTCGCAGGCCGGCTACAACAGCACGGTGGATATTCTGTCCTCGGGTGCGCCCGCGATTCTGGTCCCATTTACGGGTGAAGGGGGAGAGACCGAGCAGCCTGTTCGGGCTTCTCGATTGGCCGAGGGCGGCCGGGTAAGCCTGATCAATGAATCCGATCTTAGTGCGCAGCACCTCGCCGAGACGATCGATAGACTGCTGGATGGGGGGCCGCCTCGATTTGACTCTGTTTGCTGTGACGGCGCAACGCGCAGCGCTGAGATGTTGAAAAATCTGATTCATTAAGCAACAAACCATTCATTTATCTTTATCGCTCATGGTCATCAGAGTGTTCACGCAGCAAGATGAGATCTCGGTGATCGCGCTTTGGGGTAGGTGCGGCCTGATCCGACCCTGGAACGATCCGGCCGGTGATATTGCTCAATGCCTCGGTAGCGAATCCTCAACATTGTTCATTGCCAGCGAGGGCGAGACGGTGGATGGCACGGTTATGGTGGGATACGACGGCCATCGAGGTTGGGTGTATTACCTGGCGGTGGATTCTCAAAAACGCCGTAGAGGGTTAGGCCGAGCCCTCATGAAACGGGCGGAAGCCTGGGTTCTTGAAAAGGGCGGGCGTAAGATCCAAGCCATGATTCGATCAGAAAACGTCTCGGTTCATGATTTTTACCGCCGCCTGTCTTACGAAGATGGGGATGTTCGACTGGTTCAAAAGT
>JAYNKS010000207.1:0-2023 GCA_038111345.1 Gammaproteobacteria bacterium
GTTGAACAACGTAAAGATGGCGATGAACCCTTTTTGCGAGATAGCCGTTGAGGAGGCGATCCGATTGCGAGAGGGTGGAAAAGCCGAAGAAGTGATTGCGGTCGCGGTAGGCCCCTCCCAGAGTCAGGAAACCCTGCGAACCGCGCTCGCTATGGGTGCCGATAGGGCGATTTTGGTCGAAACCGACCCAGCTCCGGAACCGCTGGGCGTTGCCAAGCTGCTTAAAGCGGTAACGGATCAAGAGGGCCCGGGTCTTGTGATCTTGGGGAAGCAGGCGATCGACGGAGATAATAACCAGACGGGCCAAATGCTTGCAGCCCTGTTAAATTGGTCGATCGGAACGTTTGTTTCGCGCTTGAATGTAGAGAGTAATGTTGTTCAGGTCACTCGAGAGGTGGATGGTGGACTTGAGAAGGTGGAGTTGGTCCCGCCCTGCGTGATCACGGTTGATCTACGGCTAAACGAGCCAAGATACGCTTCCTTGCCAAACATCATGAAGGCAAAGAAAAAGCCTCTGGATCGTGTGAGCCCGGCTGATCTTGGTGTGGATGTGACGCCACGGATCGACGTGATCCGCGTGGTGGAGCCGCCTGCCCGCGCCGCTGGGGTCAAGGTATCAAGCGCAGAGGAACTCGTCGACAAATTAAAAAATGAGGCAAAGGTGATCTAATGGCGATCTTGGTAATTGGTGAACATGACAATAAGGCGCTGCGTCCGTCTACGCTAAATACGGTGACGGCGGCCGCCCAACTCGGATCAGAGGTTGACATCTTGATTGCTGGATCCGGCTGTGACGCCGCTGCTCAGGAGGCGGGGGCGATCGCGGGCGTCAGACGCGTCCGTGTGGCGGACGACGCTGCTTTCGGGGACGGTCTTGCGGAGAATATCGCGCCGCTCATTCAGGCGCTGGCCTCAGAGTACTCGCACGTGCTGGCGCCCGCAACCACCTACGGGAAGAGTATCTTGCCTCGGGCCTCGGCGTTGCTGGATGTCCAGCAGATTTCTGATATCAGCGGAATTGAGGGGGCCGACACCTTCACTCGGCCAATCTATGCGGGAAATGCAATGGCCACGGTCAAATCCCACGATGCCCTGAAACTGATCACGGTACGTACCACCGCGTTTGATCCGGCTGCGCAGGGGGGAAGTGCGTCGGTTGAGCCCGTGACGGGTGGGGGCGACGCCGGCTTGTCAAAATTCGTGGGCGAAGAGCTTACCCGATCGGAGCGGCCGGAGTTGACCACGGCGGATATCATTGTCTCCGGCGGTCGAGGGATGCAGAGTTCGGAAAACTTTGCCATGCTCGAGAAGTTGGCCGATAAGATGGGCGCTGCGGTGGGCGCCTCGCGCGCAGCCGTCGATGCGGGCTACGTCCCGAACGATTATCAGGTGGGTCAAACGGGTAAAGTCGTCGCGCCCAATGTGTACATCGCCGTTGGAATCTCAGGCGCGATACAGCATCTGGCGGGCATGAAGGATTCCAAGGTGATCGTGGCCATCAATAAAGATGAAGAAGCGCCCATCTTTCAGGTATCGGATTACGGGTGGGTAGCGGACTTGTTCGAGGCGGTGCCCCAGCTTGATGCCGCGATTGAGTGATCGGTAATCTTCAATTCACAAGGTGAGTAACAGAAACGCCCCGGGATCGACCGGGGCGTTTTGGCTTCTGGGCGACACCGCTAGGGTAGCCACATCCTTGTGAGATCGACCCTTTAAAGCCTAACAACGATTTTTGTCTTGGTCGTCCGAGCGGTCTGTGATCCGGTTCACACCTAACGTCGATTTACGCGGGTAGAAAGGCGGTCAAAATCTCTGCCGGGTGTTTTACGACTTGATCAGCACCCCAATGAGGGATCTCATCTGGCCGGCCGTATCCCCAGGTTACGGCGACAGTGCTCATGCCTGCCGCTCGTCCAGCGCTGACATCCCGGCGGTCATCGCCCACGTAAATGCATTGGCCCGGGGCGACCTCCATCTGCCGACACGCCAGGAGGAGCGGCGCCGGATCCGGCTTGGATACCGA
>JAYNKS010000207.1:2033-3123 GCA_038111345.1 Gammaproteobacteria bacterium
GGGTATCGCCGCTCACGATCGCCGCCGCCCGGCGATCTAACGCCAACGCCTCAAGCAGCGGTGTCGTGTATGCCGTTGGCTTGTTGGTGACGATTCCCCAGCGACAATCGAGGGTATCAAGCGCCTCGAGGAGTTCATCGATACCCTCAAAAAGCTGAGTGTGCTTGCAAATATGGCGGCCGTAATGATCCAGCAGGGCCATCCGAGCCGGATGATCCCGGGCGCTTGCTTCAGGAAGGCCAAAGCCCTCGGCAATGAGACGTACGCTCCCACCCGCGACCCACCAGCGAGCTACATCCAGCTTTACCGGTGGAAGATCTTCACGCGTTAGCGCCGCGTTTAGCGCTTCGACGAGGTCGGGCGCGGTGTCCGCGAGGGTTCCGTCCAGGTCAAACAGAAAAACAGGGCGCGGCATGAGCAGCAAATTCCGAAAGGCTAAGCGAGATCAGGTTTTCGATAATGTGCCAAGTAGTTGACCGCTACGCCCTCACCCAGCCGATATCGCTTCAACAGCGGGTTGTAGTGCATTCCCGTGATTTCCTTGAGCTGCAGGTTCTCCCGGCGGGACCATTCATCAAGCTCAGAGGGGCGAATGAGTTTTCGATAATCGTGGGTATCTTTGGGCAACAACGACAGAACGTACTCTGCTCCCACGATTGCAAACAAGAATGACTTTATATTTCGATTGATCGTGGAGAAGAATATATTGCCTCCAGGTTTTAACACCGCGGAGCAAGCGCCTATTGTTTTGCTGGGGTCCGGCACATGCTCCAGCATTTCAAGGCAGCAGATGATGTCGTAGGCTGCTGGTTCTTCATCTGCCAATTGCTCAACTGTCTGATGACGGTAGTCAATCGAAAGATCGTTAAGCTTGGCATGAAGCCTTGCCACTCCGATCGGAGCGGCGCCGGCGTCCATGCCCGTCACATGAGCGCCGAGTCGGCTAAGCGCCTCACTGAGAATTCCCCCGCCGCAACCGACGTCAAGAACCCGAGCACCTTTCAGTGGCGCTCGGGCCTTTATAAAGTCCACGCGCAGTGGATTAATTTGGTGGAGGGGGGCGAACTCGCTTTGAGGGTCCCACCAGCGT
>JAYNKS010000208.1:0-3112 GCA_038111345.1 Gammaproteobacteria bacterium
CTTCTTCAAGTTGCTTCTTGATGTCTTCGGCTTCGTCTTTGCTAACGCCTTCTTTAATGGCAGCTGGCGCAGATTCCACCAGGTCTTTTGCCTCTTTCAGGCCAAGACCGGTCACGCCACGAACGGCCTTGATGACGCCGACCTTCTTGTCTCCGAACGCCGTCAACATGACGTCAAATTCGGTTTTTTCTTCAGCTGCAGCCGCATCACCACCGGCACCGCCGGCAGCCGGCGCGGCAACCGCTACGGCAGCGGCAGCAGACACCCCGAATTTCTCTTCCATGTCCTTGATCAGCTGTGATAGCTCCAGCACGGACATTTCGGCTACAGCATTCAACACTTCTTCACGACTCATTTGATTCTCCTTGAATTGGAAATTTCTTGGCTCAAGCGCCTCACCGCTTATTACGCAGCCTGCTCCTCAGGACGAGCGTCCCGAACGGCAGCCAGCGTTCGCACAAATTGCGAGGGAATAGCATTGAGTGTCTGGACCAATTTGGTCATGGGTGCCGCCATGGTTCCTACCAGAGTGGCGAGCAATTCGTCGCGACCCGGCAGTTTTGCCAACGCCTTGATCGCCGCCTCATCCAAGAGGTCGCCGTTCATAGCGCCAACCATGATCTTCAACTGATCATGGTCTTTTGCAAAATTGGAAACCACCTTCGCCACCGCCACGGGATCTTCCGAAGAAGACATGAGCAGCGGTCCCACAAAATGGTCGGTCAAACACTCGAAGCTCGACTCGGCAACACAGCGCTTGGCAAGCGTGTTTTTCACTACACGCACGTCCACGCCGGCGCTACGAGCCGCGCCCCTCAACTGAGTAATCTGCGCAACGGTCAGCCCTCGATACTCGGCCAGAACAGCAGCTTGTGCCACGGCTAACACCTGTGTCACTTCGCCGACAACCGCTTTTTTCTGCTCGATATTAAGGCTCATTTGCACTACTCCTTACGGGTTACACCTTGGTGTCCTGACCCGAAACTTCCGGGATCGGGGTCACCGCCTGCGCAGGCCGGAAATCCATTAAGCGAATCAAGTTACCAACCTTTATTCGCACCTGCGGTCTTCGACGGACTGCGCTGCCGGGATTACTCTGCCTCCCAAGCCTCACCGCCCCTCAAATCTCTCTTAAAAAATATCCCCTAATTAACGACGGTCGCGCGATCAACCTTCACGCCTGGACCCATCGTGGTCGACAACGTCAATCGCTTCAGATACTGACCCTTGGCCGCGGACGGCTTGGCTTTGTTCAAGGCTTCAAGAAGCGCCATCAGGTTCTCTTTTAACGCGTCGGCGTCAAAAGAGGCCTTGCCGATTGGGCAATGGATAATGCCGGCTTTGTCTGTGCGAAACTGCACCTGCCCGGCCTTGGCATTCGTCACTGCTTTAGCCACATCCTGCGTCACCGTCCCGACTTTTGGATTGGGCATCAGGCCCCGCGGGCCTAAAACTTGGCCCAGCTTGCCGACGACACGCATGGTCGCAGGGGTCGCGATGCACACGTCAAAATCAATCTTGCCGTCCTGAACCGCTGTCGCGAGGTCATCCAGGCCCACAACGTCCGCGCCAGCTGATTTCGCCGCTTCCGCGTCAGCACCGTCGGCGAACACCGCGACCCGAACCGATTTACCGGTCCCCTTTGGCAAAACGGTCGCGCCGCGCACGTTCTGGTCAGATTTCTTGGCGTTAACCCCGAGGTTAATGCTGACGTCGACAGTTTCATCAAACTTGGCGGAGGCTGTTTTCTTCACCAGCGCCAACGCGTCGTCAACCGAATAAAAGGTGCCCTGAGAGGTACCCTCGGCCGCCTGACGGTATCGTTTTCCTCGAACGCTCATCACACGCCCTCCGTTTCGATGCCCATGCTTCGAGCACTACCCGCAATAATTTTGACAGCCTGATCCATGTCGTATGCGCTCAGATCAGGCATCTTGGTTTTGGCAATCTCTTCAAGTTCAGCGCGGCCCAGTTTGGCTACCTTGTTCTTGTTCGGCTCGCTGCTGCCTTTATCCAGACCCGCTGCCTTCTTCAGAAGGATGGACGCCGGCGGCGTCTTTTTGACATAGGTAAAACTCTTATCCGAGTACACCGTAATGACTACGGGAATCGGCAGACCGGGCTCGAGGTCCTGCGTATCGGCATTAAACGCCTTGCAGAATTCCATGATGTTTACGCCATGCTGCCCGAGCGCCGGACCTACCGGCGGACTGGGTTTGGCGCCACCTGCAGGCACCTGCAGTTTTATGTACGCATCGATTTTCTTTGCCATCTCTTACTCCGTTGGGTTCAAACGCCTTCCGGCTCCCCTGTTAAACCACTGTTGCTTCAAGTCACCCCAAATGGGAGCGACTAAGCCTTTTCGACCTGACTGAAACTCAACTCCACGGGCGTCGATCGACCAAATATCGATACTGACACCTTGAGCTTGCTCTTCTCGAAGTTCACATCTTCAACCGTCCCGCTAAATTCTTTGAAAGGCCCATCAATAACGCGGACCACCTCGCCAGGGGCGAAGGTGTACTTCGGCCGTGGGTTGTGAGCACCCTCCTGAACCTGCTGCAGGATCGCCTGCGCTTCTTCGTCTTTAATGGGGACCGGCTTGGACCCTGTCCCCCCAACAAACCCCGACACTTTCGGAACCGACTTAACGAGGTGCCAGGATTCGTCACTCATGCGCATGCGCACCAGCACATAGCCCGGGAAAAACTTCCGCTCGCTGGTCCGCTTCTGTCCATTACGAAGCTCCACTACCTGCTCGGTTGGCACCTCAATCTCAGCGAAGTGATCCTCCATGCCAGCCCGGCGAATGTACTCACGTAAAGACGTCTGTACATGTTTCTCAAACCCTGAGAAGGCCTGTACAACAAACCACTGCATGTCCGATGGGACGGCGGCGCCGGCCTCAGTCGTTAGATCGGAAGCAACTGTTTCGGTCATAAGGTTTTATCCGAGGCCCAAAGCCAGATCGTAGATTGACCAGAAGGAAAAAGCGTCCAATAGACAAAGATAAATGCCGACCAAGAGAAACATAACAATCACGATCATGGTCGACTGAATGGTTTCCCGCCGCGTTGGCCACACGACCTTGCGAACCTCGCCCCGTGTCGCC
>JAYNKS010000209.1:0-3110 GCA_038111345.1 Gammaproteobacteria bacterium
GGCATAAGGCGGGCCCAGAAAATATATAAAAGTGGAAAGCTGGAAAGGTGGAAAGAAGGCACAAGAATGTACAACCGAACGGCATCAATAAACCCAGACGGTCTTTTAAAAGTTAAGCAATGACCCAGAGCAATATCAAAGCGAAGGCTGAGAGTCGACCCGGCGATTCTGAAGAAAGCTCGGATCCTGACGAGCGTGATCCGGCCAAGAGCCAAGCCATAACCCGGTCGCCTTCTGCGGGATCTGGCCTGGCGATCCTTGCCATTGTACTGTCGGTGCTCGCCTGCGCTGCAAGCGCGTACAGCTGGTATACCTCGCAGGTTGCCGGCCGATTCGAAATCGGCCGCGAGCTGGGCCGGATGGATGGACTGCAAAGGGAGGTCGATCGACTGGTTGCCAGTGGTGCCAGAGCCGAGAGCCAATTGATCGATCTAAGCAATGCAGGGATTGCCAGTCGACAAGAGCTGCTCGATCGTATCGGTGCGCTGGATGGTCAATGGAAAAAAGCGTTGGCTTCGCAGATTAATCAGCAAAAAGAAGACAACGCCCAGCACCAGCAAGAGCGAGAAGTGCTCGCTGAAATTCTGGCCGAGCTCAGTGAGCGTCTGGGCGCGGTGCAAAGGGATTGGCAGCTAGAGGAAGTGGCTCACCTGCTCGTCCTGGCCAACCAGCGGCTGATCTTAACGGGGGATGTGGCGCTTGCTCGATCGGCTCTGGAAATGGCTGATGAAAGATTGTCTGAGCGTGCGGACCCAGGCATTCTTGAGGTGCGTCGCGTAATCGCGCGCGAGATCACTACCTTGGATCAAACGGCGAGCGATACGGTTGTTGAACAGGCGGCGACTATTGGTCTTCTGATTGAGCAGGTTGGCCAGTTGCCGCTACGAGGCGAGGGTGAGCAACCTCAGTGGATTCAGCCAGGGGCCGACTCATCATCGATAACGGTGGCATCTGATGCGACCGCAGGGCCTGATAAGAATCGGACATGGATAAGCCGAGTCATTGACAGTCTTGCGGGACTGGTTCGGGTTCGTCGAGTAGATGAGACCCGAGCGCCCAGGCTCGACAGCAGTCAGCGCTTTCTTGCCTATGAAAATTTGCGGCTACAGCTTTTGGTCAGTCAGTTGGCGATCCTGCAGCGCGATACGGAACTGTTGCGAAGCAGTATTGATCAGGCGCTGGCCTGGCTTGACTCCCACTTCGCTCAATCGGATACACTTTCCCGCTTTGTGGCGCAGTTATCCGACATAAAGGCGACTCCTTTAGGAGCTGCCCCTCCTGATGTATCCGGCTCGCTTGTGCTCTTGCAAGAGGAGATCAAAAGAAGAGAGCAAGTGCAGTGATGGGA
Organism: Gammaproteobacteria bacterium; assembly: GCA_038111345.1. Classification (GTDB taxonomy): domain Bacteria; phylum Pseudomonadota; class Gammaproteobacteria; order Arenicellales; family UBA868; genus UBA868. Next base: position 1,349 of record JAYNKS010000209.1, read on the forward strand.
ATCCTGATGCTGATTGTGGCGCTTGCGGCGGCACTGATGCTCGGCCTTATCGCACAAAATGATCCGGGCTATGTGCTGGTCTCGCGGTCGCCTTATGAGATAGAAATATCCTTGGCGTTGCTCGGTGCAATGTTAATTGTGGCGGGCGTCGTTGCGTATTTTGTTGTGAGAGCCGTTTTAAAGATTTTTCGGTCGCCCCGGGAACTTCGGGTATGGCAGGCGCAGCGTCGAAACCAACTCGCGGATCAGGCGACGCTGTCAGGATACGCAAGATTGATCGAGGGAGAATGGGAAGAGGCTGAGGCCCTACTTAGTAATGGATTGGGCGCAGGCAGCACGCCGTTATTGCAGTATCTCGGTGCGGCGTACGCGGCCCAGCAGCGCGGGGATCTGAAAGCAAGGGATCGCTATCTTCTGGAGGCAAGGTCTGGGGACCCTGAACACATCGACGCGATCGAAATTACGCGGGCCCGGCTTCTTGAGCGGGCAGGACAGCTTGATGAGGCTAGAGGCGTGCTTGAGGATCTTCAGGAGCGTGGAACTAGGCAACGAGCGGTTCAGCGGATGCTGATTGAGTTAATGCGCCAGCAGGGTGATTGGCCCGCGCTCGAGCATTTGCTTACCCATAACAAAGACCTTCGTGAATTGCCCAGAGCCGAGCTCGACAACCTGCGGCGTGAGACACAGGCACATCGTCTGGTTAACCAGAGTGAGCCGAAAGAAGCATGGGAGCGCCTTACCCGAAGACAGCGCAAGGATCCCTCGCTACAGGCCGCCTATGCCCAGTCCCTGCTTAACGCGGGTGCCGCCGACGACGCGGAAAAGTTTCTGCGTAAGGCCATTGGCCGAACATGGGACAGTGAGTTGGTTCGTCTTTATGGTCATGTTCGTTCAGAACATGTCGATGAGCAGTTGAAATACGCCCAAAAGTGGGCGCTTGCTCATGAGGATGATCCGAATTTACTTATGACGCTCGCGCGTCTTAACCTCGAGAACAAGCAGCGAGAAAAGGCTCGTGACTTCCTGCTAAGGGCCGTTCGCCTTGGCGGTACGCGTGAAGGTTATCTCGAGCTTGGACTCCTACTGGAATCGATGGGTGAGTCCGATAAGGCCCTGCAGTGTTATCGCCGGGGTCTGCAGTCTGGTGAGAATCAGCCGTCGCAGAAAATGGTCCGCGATAGAGAAATTAAATATGGAGAGTTGGTGCCGCTTTCGGGCGGGGCTGAACCTACTGCGTAGTGCGCCCGGTGCCGGTTGTGCTCCAGACCGACTAGGTTGATATCGTGCCCTGCGAGTCAGAGGCGTACTCAAACGAGTCATAGAAAAGTTGCCCCTCTGTTAAACCTGCTGAAGCGACAGCAGACTTTAACGCCTCGATCATCGGAGGCGGGCCACTTGCGTAGACCTCTGCCTTGGAAAGATCGGGAAAGCGCCGAATCACGGCCTCATGAACCCATCCCGTTTCACCTGACCAGCCGCTATCACCGGATATATTGGAAAGTACAGGTACGTATTGGAAATTGTCATACCGATTCGACCAACGCTCTAACATGGCCTGGCCGTAGAGGTCACGCTCTTCGCGTACACCCCAAAAAAGCTGGAAGGTTCTCGTTGAGCCTGATGCGAAAGCGGCTTCAAGCATGGCCTTGATGGGAGCGAGACCGGTACCTCCGGCCACCAGTAGCGTCACCCCGGGATCACTTTCTCGAAGGAAAAATGTGCCGAAAGGCCCTTGAAATCGCAAAAGGTCGCGCTCCTTTAG
>JAYNKS010000210.1:0-3102 GCA_038111345.1 Gammaproteobacteria bacterium
CGATGCTGAGCCAACCTCGCGGGCTGAATTTGGTGCCGTCGTTGTCGTTGCCGTCCGCGTCAGCGGCAGGGTTCGATCCAATGCGATCGGCGATGTAACCCACAATTTCAATCGTTTTGGAAGGACGCCACTTTAATCCGGCGCCATAGCCGCTGATGCTGTACCGGTTCGCCGCACTGCTGGCGCTATCCCAGCCGGTCCACGTTTCGTGATACTGCTGGATCCAGCCTTGGTCGTAAAACAAGATGCCCTGCAGCGTTGGGGTCAGCATTCGTCTCAGCTCTAGGGTAACCAGTGCACCGTGATCACCAGAGGCCTCGCCCCCTGGATAAGCCCGCACCGCGCTCGCACCGCCCAGAGACATCTTCTGTGAGCTATCAAGATTCTTGGAGGCCGTCTGCGTGAGTAACGAGAACCAAAGCTGTGTTTTCATGCCCAGCGACTGCTCGCGATTGGCCTGCAAGGCGAATTTGCCAAAAGTCCACTGCTTCTGGGCGGACGCCTGATCAATGGCCAGATCGTCAGGTGCGCCGCTTAAATCCAGATCGCCGAAAGTCACCATCGGCGTTACCGAATTAACGCCGCCACCCAACAGGCCGTCTGGCCAATAGGTCGTAAGCGAGCCCGAAACCGAATCCAGCGTTTTGTCGGAGCTGACATCGTTATCGTTTATCTCATCCAAATACTCGCCATGGCTGGCGTTCAACTGCCCAAAAACCACGAGATTTTGCTTTCGAATAAAAGGGTTCGTGAGATAAAGACTGGCGATTTGCGATTCACCCTGAGCACCAAGAGATTCAAGTGGATACCCAAGCTCATAAGTGAGCGCGGTGAGATTAAGTCCCGCTCGAGCGCCCCGTAAGCCGATGGGCACTGAGACGCCGCCCGAGGCCACCAAAGACCCTCGCGAGTGAATGCCCACAAAGTTGAACTGTTCACCGAAACCCAAAGGGCTATCCACATCTAAAAAAGCGCCCAGCCGCACGTAATTCCAGCTGGTGGCTCTCGACCCGTGGTTGTCGGCCCGCACGCTGCCCGTAAACAGCGGTGTGTTGGCCATCCTCACAATGACATCCGTCTCCCCTTCGGTCTGCCCTGGAGCCAGCACCGCCGCGGCGGTTACGCCGGGCACATCATCAAGCGCCTTGATAGCGGCTGTGAAGGCCTCGATACTGAAGATGTCGCTCTGCTGACCTTTGAGCGCATAGGCCTTCGCCTTTTCTTCAGAGATGCGAAGGCGCTCCTCCTGATGCTCGATTCGCAGGGCGCCCAGCTTGCCCTCAACCACACGGATCAGAAGTTCGCCATTGGCGAGCGTTTGCTCGGGCAGCGTTCCTTTTGCCCATAAGCCCTGCTGGCGATAAATCTCACCCACGAGACCGGCCAGCCGTTCCAAGCCCGAGAAGGTGTATTCCTGGTTCAGGTAGTCTGCAAAAGCCGCTTGCAGATCTTCAGTGGACACATTGAGATTGCCTTCAAAGCGAACCGACACAATCAGCACCTTCAGCCCGCCTGCATCCTCTGGCGCCTGCACGGGCTCTTGCGTTTTCTCCTCAAATTGCAGCCCGGGGGCGTTGAGTTGGCGCTCCTGTTGCAACTGCTGCAGCAGCGATCCGGCATCGGGCGACTGCTGCGCGAGCACTACGGGCGCAACAGCGCCAGCGAGCACCGCAAGCGAGAGTCCGCGCTTTAAATAGAAAAACATGGGCCGCATGGATTGCGTTGGTTAAAAAAATCAGCCGGTGATTTTAGCGATTTTTTAAAGCGGGCTCTCTTGCCCACCATAATCCCAGGAGCACCAGGGCAAGTGCGATCGCGTGGTACATCTGAAAGCGCTCGCTCAGCAGCACAACGCCAAAAAGTGCAGAGAATATTGGGGTGAGATTCACAAAAACACCGCTTCTGCCGGGACCGATGAGATCGACGCTGCGCAAAAAGAAGATCTGGGCCAAAAAAGAAGGAAATATCGTTACGTAGGCGATCACGATCCACCCAGTGGCATCTGGCCAGATCACCGACCCCTCCCACCACTCATAAATTGCAAACGGGGCAGACAAAAAAGCGCCCGCGATGGCGAAGTAAGTGAAAAGCACAATTCCTGAGACCGCCGGTCGACTCTTAAGCCCGAGGGTATAACCGGCGTAGAGCACGCAGGCTCCGGCCATCATGAGATCGCCTCGATTGAGCACGAGATCTGCCAACTGCGAGGGCACCCCGCGAAGCGCCACCGTCACAACACCTACCAGACCGACCACAACGCCCAGCACCTGTAGCGCCGTGATGCGGGTACCGTACATAAAGAAGGCGCCAATCAATACCACAATGGGGATCGCCCCCTGCAGGATGCCAATATTGACCGCGGTGGTGTGGTGCGCGGAGAAGTAAAAAAGAAGGTTAAAGGCGGCAAGGCCTAGCGCGCCCATGGCAATAATGTAGATCGACTTGGTCCGCAGGACCGGCCACGCGTGTTGCATCTGACGCGCGTACACCAGCGGCAAAAACAACATGAGAATGCCCCATCGGGAGAACGTCAGAAGCGAGGGCGACACGTTCCCCACTGCTACCTTGCCGGCAACGGTATTGCCCGCCCAAAAGAGCGTGGTCAAGGTCAACAAAATGACCGGCTGAGACCAGAACCAGTTGAGTATTTTTTTCATCTAACGAGGTGGTCTTTTCTTGGCGTCATCAGGCGTTGTTATGGAACTGATTGGCCAGTTCCTCAAGCTCTGACCAGCGCGACAGATGTCGCTCAAGCTCGGCTTCCAGATCCGCCAGCTGATCCAGCACCGGCTGGGTGTCTGTGAAGGGCTGCTCATAAAAGCCCGGCGCAAGCGTCTGCGAGCGCACCCGCTCAAGGCCAGACTCGACCGATTCGATGACTTCAGGCAATTGATCGAGTTCGCGCTGCAGTTTATAGGAAAGCTTACGGCCTGCCTTGGGAGCGCTATCGCTTACATCTGGGGCGAGCGGTTGGGCTCTTTTTCGGGTCGCCGATTCGCCGGTCGCAAGGGTTTTGCCCTGGCGCACCCAGTCGCTGTAGTTGCCCACGTATGAGTGCACCAGACCATCGTCTTCAAAGGTCAGAATGCTACTGACGGTATT
>JAYNKS010000211.1:0-3062 GCA_038111345.1 Gammaproteobacteria bacterium
TCCCCTGCAGGTAGGGCTGATTAAAAAATTCTCCGGACGTGACATCCGGTGGCCCCGCCGAAGCGGTGCTTAAAAATAGTGCGCAAATAGCGCTGTACAGACACTTTATGGGACGCTTGAGCATACGTTGACGTGACCGCTTTGGGATCCTCGCTCGAATCGAAACCCTACTTATAAGACAAAAGTTTTTCAACATCGGATAGCGCGCATGGCCATCATTCGGAGCGACGCGGCCTCGCCCTTGGCTCCGGTGGTTTCATCCGACAGCCGAAGATTCTACGTGTGAGCGCACCTTTGGGCAAAAGCGCTGGCGGGAACTCTCCAGAGGCTGGCGGGAAGAGGACGTTATAATTCGCCCGCCGTTGGACCTCCCCTCGATGGGAACACTGCCCGCCCTTAAGCCCAGGAGTCTTCATGTCAACAAGCCAGCTTTCCCCGGAAATTCAGAAAATTCAAGAAACCGTGGTCGGCATGTATTCAGAGCACCCCTGGCCGCTTAACCGCCGCACCGATGAGGAAATGGGCTGGCGGTTGAAGTGCCTCGGCATCACGCCGGACGACTTCCAGGGTAAACGCGTGTTTGATATGGGATGCGGCACTGGCGAATATGCCCTTTGGTATGCCAAGAACGGAGCGGCCAGCGTTACCGGTATTGATCTGTCGGACGGGTCGCTGGCGGTTGCCCGAGAGCGAAAAGAAGACATGAGAGCGGATCATGTGGATTTTCGGAAGATGGACATCCTCAACTGTGATCTGCCGGATAACGAATTTGATTACAGCTACTCGGTCGGTGTGTTGCATCACACGGGCGATCCGATGCGCGGGTTTCGTCATCTGGCGCGCGTCACGCGCCCCGGGGGTGTGGTCATTGTGAGTTTGTACAGTGAGTACAGCCGGCGAATTTTGCGCACCAAGCAGCAGACCTGCCGGCTACTGGGTGGAGACGACATCGACAAACGCGTGGAGTGGGGCGAGAAGCTTTTTGGTGGAACGCTGAATAAGTTGGATAAACGCTACCATGGCCTCAATACGAAGCAGATTGCGTACGACATCTTTGGTTTCCCGCACGAGTCGTTGCATACGGCGCAGGAAGTGCTTCGCTGGTTTGACGAGAACAACCTGGAATACAAGGGCGCCTTCGCGCCACTGCGCATTCGGGATTATTTTTACGCGTTCTCCCTTCCGGAATACGCTACCTTTCGATCCACTTTCAGCGGGTTTCCGGTCATGCGTTTCGTGGCCGACGGTATGGATCGGTTGTCCAAGCGTTTTTATGGCCATCAGGAAACCGTGCGTCAGTTTCCAAGACCCGGGCCATTATCGCTGTGGTTATCGCAATTAAGCTGGATACCTTTTGGTCTGCGCTTTAACTGTTTCACGATGGCCGCCGTGAAGCGCGACTAAGCGTTGTCAGCGTAACGAAGCGATCGATTCCTTCCGTATCGCAAACAGGATGCCGCCCAGGATACCCTGGGCCAGACTGAAGCCATAGACTGTCCAGGCGAAGGCCAGGGCTTCGACGTCTGAGACGCCATAAGCCGCCAGCAAAAATACGAAAACCGTTTCGCGTACCCCAATCGCGTTGATCGATAGGGGCACCATCATCACGAAGACCGCGATGGGAATAACCAGAAACATCGCCTCCATCGGTACATGAATCCCAAGCGCCTTTGCAACGAGGGCGAAATGGATAACCACATTGAGTTGAAGCAGAACCGATAAGCCAAAGGCTTTCCCAATGGCGCTTCGAGCCTGGCGGTACAGTTGAAAACTGGCAAGCAGCTTGGCGATCAACTGAAGCCCGGTTTGTGCGATGCCGGATTGCCCGGTAGCGAGGCGTTCCACGCGATCTACGGGGATCACGAGAGTCGCCCAGCAGGCCAGCGCCAGACCGCCTATCGCCAGGCTCGCCCAGATGCTCACCCGGGGAATCCGGTCAGCCGTGACGGGATCAACGGTGAGAGCGATCAGCGCAAATGTAAGCAGGGCGGTCACTCCGAGGAACCGATCCACAATGACGACCGCCACCGCGCCGGTCCGCGTATTGCCCAGCCTCCAGGCGTCATACATGCGTACGACGTCTCCCCCGATCGTGGAGGGTAGAAAGTTGTTGAAAAAGAGCGCCACCATAAACGACTGAACCAGATACCCGATGGGTGCATCGCCCCCTTGGGCGCGTATCAGCGTTCGCCATCGAAAAGCCGTGATCAGGTAACCAACAAAAAATAGACTGAAGGCGAGAACCAATAGGGGGACGCTCGCTTGCGCAATCAGTGCGAGCACCCGAGTGAGATCGACCCCATGGGTGATCCACAGAATTAAAGCAGCCGCCAGAAAAATTTTGACGAAAAGCAGGACCGCTTTTTTACTGGGCATGGTCTGCTGATGGGCAGCGCGATCAGGTTTCGGACCGGTGTCCGATGGGTCGGGCAGGGACACCGCCGACAATGGCGCCGGCTGCGACGGCTCCGGTCACAACTGCCCCAGCGGCCGCGATACTCCCCTCGCCCATGTCCGTACCATCAAGCAGTGATACGTTGGCGCCAAGCCATACGCCAGCGCCGACGCGGCAGCCCGGACTTTGCCGGATGCCCTGTTGCGAGATGGGTCGATCGAACGAATCCGTGTGGTAATTTCCGCCGCCTACGAGATACGCACGCGGTCCGAGAATGGCGTCGTCTTCAATAAAAACCGGGCAATGCTGTGCTGACTGAATGATTGTGTAGGCGCCGATGCCGACTCGTTGGCCGATCGTGACGCTCCCTTCCTTGCATGAGATCATGGTGTTGTTGGCGAGGATGACATCATCGCCGATGCGGATCACGGTATCGGATTCAGAGTGGCGGGCATCAAGAAGCACCCCTTCACTGATTACCACGTGATTCCCAATGTGAATCCGTCGGGGGTGTCGGAGAATGATGTGGGCGCCGAACATGACGCCTTTGCCGCACTGGCCAAAAAGCCGTGGCCAGAACGCTTTTCTCAAGGCCAGGCCGAGTGCGCCCGGGATCGGGCTCAGCCAACAGCACCATTCATAGTAGAGCGTGCGCAGCAGACTGGAC
>JAYNKS010000212.1:0-3061 GCA_038111345.1 Gammaproteobacteria bacterium
CGTCATCAAGGAGTTCTGCCCCCAGGACCTCGTGACGCGCTACCCGGACGGCGCCCTCAAGCCCAACACCCCGCTCGCAGAATCAGCCTATCGTCACGGCTTGGAGCGTTTCAAGATCGAAGCCGAACGCATGAGCAAGATCCGCCACCCCAACCTGATTGGCGTAACCGAATATTTTGAAGCGAACGACACGCTGTACATGGTGATGAACCATGAGGCCGGTCGTGATCTTCGCTGGTTTATTTCAAAGATGGCCGGAACGCTTGACTGGGATTTTGTGCAGCGCGTGTTTCCGCCTATTGGTGACGGCCTGATGCAAATGCACGAGCAGGGCATCGTGCATCTGGATATCAAACCAGCGAATATTCTGCTGCGCACCAACGGCCAGCCGCTGCTGCTGGATTTCGGGGCGGCACAGGCGCTCGATAACGATAAACCCTTTGGCTCTTTCCAGACGCTGACCCATGGCTTTGCGCCGCCGGAACAATACCTCGATGGCGAGCTTGGCACCTGGACCGATATTTATGGCTTTGCCGCCACCATCTATAACTGCATGACCGGCAATGCGCCGCCTGCAGCCCTCAAGCGCCGGGACGGAGAGCCGCTTGAAAAAATCACGGTGACGCGCGCAGAGCGCTATCCCTACACCCTGCTCAAAACTATCGAGGCCGCCCTGTCGATCGATCAACGGGAGCGACCGAAAGACATGCGCTCGTTTCTCGCCCTCGCTTTTGGATCCAAAGCCAACACCGCATCCCACTAAACGACGTCATCGGCTGCTTTTTTCCAGGGCAAGTCGTCTTTGCCCGCCGCATTGAAACGATGATAGATTTTGGTCTTGTGGTCTTACCAGAGAAAAGGGGTCCATGGCGGGAGAGCGGGTCAGTGACAGCGTGGTACGGCAGGTTGAGGAACTCATCCTTGAGGGCGCGCTGAAGCCGGGCGACCGACTGCCAGCCGAGCGCAAGTTTGCGGCACAGCTGGGCGTTTCGAGACCTTCTTTGCGCGAGGGTCTTCAAATACTGGCGGCGCGGGGCCTATTGCACACGCGGCGCGGCGGCGCCACCGAAGTGGCTGAGAGTCTGAACCCAGCGCTCGAAAACCCCCTATTAGAGCTTATTAGCGCTTCAGCTGACGCGCAGGAAGACGTGATGGAACTGCGCCACGCGATCGAATCCATGGCCGCTTATCACGCAGCCGCGCGGCGCACCCAGACGGATATTGAGGTCTTGCGAGAGGCCTACAAACGCATGGTGAGTTCGCACGGCTCAGGCGATGCCGTGCTCGAAGCAAAAGCCGACGCCGATTTTCATCTGGCGATCGGCGAGGCCTCCCACAATGTGGTTCTGGTCCATGTGATGCGAAGCCTGTTTTCACTGCTGCGCCGGAGCATTCACTACAACCTTGAAAATCTGTATCGGCGGCCGGACAACTTCAAGCACCTGCGTGATCAACACTATCACCTGATGAATGCCATTATCGATGGCGATCCTCAAGCTGCCAAAACCGCGTCGGACATGCACATACATTACGTAGAAAAAACGCTTCGAGACATGAACATCCGGCGGCGGCGCGAAGCGCGAGCGCAGAGGCGAACCACCGTGCTGAAAGGCGAGCAACCTTGAAAACCATAAGCATCATCTGGATGACCCTACTGTTTTCCGGGAAGCGGCGCTTTCGATTATGCTCGTGGCCTGGTCCAAGGGCGGCTGGGGCATTTCAGCGGGGTACCCAATCTTGAGAAAAACCATTTCTCTTTTTGTCGTGCTGGTAGGCACTTGGCTGCTGCTGTCCGGCCATTGGTCGGTGCTGCTGCTGTCACTTGGCCTTGCCTCCGTACTGCTCGTGGTGTTTTGCGTTAAGCGTCTGCAGGTTCTGGATGAGGAGAGCATGCCGATTGAGATCATTCCCGGTCTGATCCGCTATGCGCCGTGGTTGATTAAGCAAATCATTCTGTCCTGTCTGGACGTAGCCAAACGCATTCTGAATCCGAAAATGCCGATCAGCCCAGCCATCGTCCATATAGAGGCGGGCCAAAAAAGCGACATGGGTCGGGTCAGTCTTGCCAACTCGATCACCCTGACACCCGGCACTATCTCGCTTGACGTGGGTCACGACGAGATTGAGGTGCACGCACTCTCAGCCGAGGCCGCGGCAGATCTCGCCGAGGGCGAAATGGCGCGGCGCGTGCACAAAAAGGTAGAAGGCGAATGATTCTGGCCGCCACAGCCATTGCGCTTCTGATTGCGATGGCCTTTGCTCTGATTCGGGCCATTAAAGGCCCCACGGTATACGATCGAATCCTCGCATCCAACGCGCTTGGCACCAAGACCGTTTTAATTATTGCGGTTGTGGGCTTTCTGGTGGGGGACCCGGGGCATTACATCGATATCGCGCTGATGTATGTGCTGATTGGATTTATTGGCACCATCGCGGTGCTGAAGGTCTCTGAATTTGGCGACCTCGGCCAGACCCAGCCCACCGATACAGAAAAACCGGAATGAGCGCGGTTCTCGACATCCTGAGCGCAGCATTGCTGGTGGTCGGCATCGTCTTTACCTTAATTGGCAGCGCGGGGCTGCTGCGTCTACCGGACGTGCTGACCCGTCTGCATGGCGCGAGCATTACCGACACGCTTGGCGCCGCCTCGATCCTGCTGGGGCTCGCCATCGCTGCCGGCTGGAGCCTGCTGATGGGAAAGATTCTTGCACTTTTGATAATGATGGCGCTGTTGAACCCCTCGGCCTCACACGCACTCGCCCGGGCGGCCATTCACGGCATCCGAAAACCCTGGCTCGAGCGACAGGGGGACTGAATGCTGATCGAGGTGGTCAATATTGCGATCCTGGCGCTGCTTGCCATCACGGCCATCGCCGCGATCCGACTGCACGATCTTTTTGCTGTGGCCATGATGTTCGGCATTTACAGCTTGCTGGCTTCGGTGATGTTTGTGGTTCTCGACGCCATCGATGTGGCTTTTACCGAAGCGGCGGTGGGTGTGGGTATCTCAACGGTGCTCATGCTCGGGACCATCGGACTGGTTGGCCGTCATGAACAAAGG
>JAYNKS010000213.1:0-2233 GCA_038111345.1 Gammaproteobacteria bacterium
AGGTTACCCATCATGATGCACACCCCGGCAACGTTATCTGCGAGAAGGGGCAGCCCACCCATATTGCTGGTGTTATTGATTTTGGAGATTTAACCTGCACCCCAGTGATAATGGATCTGTCTGTGGCCTTGTCTAACGTGCTCCGACACAACGAGGCAATCCTTGAATCGACCTCGGCGATGGTGCTGGGATACGCTAAATTCGTACCGCTGACAGAAGAGATGCTCGGTCTTCTTTACGACTCGCTTTGCGCGAGCTACATCATGCTGGTACAGCTATTGAGATTTCGTTCCCGGCATCATGCGAACGATCCCGAAAAACTCCAGCAAGAAGACGTCGCAGGAGCCGTGAGTACTGCTCTTCGCTTTCTTAAATTCGACCGGGAACGTTTTTCAGAGCACGTGCTCAAATATCAGACCTCTTAACTCCTGACCTAAGGATAGTCCTGTGAGTGATGCTTATTCAAAACTCCTTGATCGGCGCAAACAGGCCTTGGGCCCAACCTATACCCATTTCTATAAAAAGCCCCTTCATATTGTGCGCGGCGAGGGGATCTGGCTATACGACAGCGACGGACGAGCCTACCTTGACTGCTATAACAACGTGCCATCGGTTGGGCACTGCAATCCTCAGGTCGTTGATTCGATTTGCGAGCAGACTCGAACCTTAAACACGCATACGCGCTATCTCCACGAGAACATCGTTTCATATAGTGAAATGCTGACTGCCACTATGCCGGAAGATGATTACGTGGCGCTTATTGTTTGCACGGGGACGGAGGCCAATGATCTCGCATATCGAATTGCCTCTTCGGTCACGGGGCATCGGGGAGCCATCATCACAGAAAATGTCTATCATGGAAATTCGACGCTGGTGGCTGAACTGTCGCCAGGAGAAGGGCGATCTCACCCCTGCCCCGACTTCATCGAAGAGATATCCGCGCCGGACACCTACCGAGGCTCGGTCGACAGTGATTCGGTAGACGACGCCGTCGAACGGCTTAAGCGAAACGGCCATGATGTCGCCGCCCTCTACATCGAAGGCGCCTTCGAAAATCCGGGGCTGTTCTGTCCAGACGCAGCTTACTTTAAATCGATAGCCGCCAAAACGCGTGCTGCGGGCGGGCTAATTGTTTTTGATGAAGTGCAGTCCGGTCTATGCCGTCAGGGCGAGAACATCTGGTCCTATCAAAACTCGGGCCTGGTGCCCGACATCATCACCATGGGCAAATCCCTTGGATGTGGCTATCCCCTCGCTGCGGTAGTCGTGCGGCGCAGTGTGATTGAAGCGTTTGGAAAAACCACAGATTACTTCAATACGTTTGGCGGTAATCCGGTAGCCACTGCGGCGGGAATCGCCGTCCTCAATTACATCCACGAAAACGACATCCTCAAAAGTGTTCATCAGACCGGATGGTACTTTCGCGCGGGACTCGAGAAGCTGAAAGATCAGCACGACCTTATCGGGGATATCCGAGGCAAGGGCTTATTTATTGGCGTAGATCTGGTGCAAGATCGTCAAACTAAGGCACATGCGTCGTTGGAGGCAAAACGCCTCATCGAGTTATTAAAGGAGGAAGGCATGCTCGTCTCCACCGTCGGGGTACACGGAAACATCCTGAAGATGCGTCCTCCTCTGGTTTTCAATCGGCAAAATGCAGATATGGCCCTAGACATGATGGCGACCTCTCTTGCGGCGTTATAGCCTGAATCTCTTTACACCTTGGTCATCTCATAAATTAGCGCCGTTGTCTGAGAAACATCTTAGTCAGCGTAGCCCGTGATCCCCGTGTGACCCAAGCGTTTTTCTTCGCAGATAATAGGCTTGCCGGTTTACCTTTAGACCCGTTATCTCGAGGCGTCGTTATGATTTTTCGTTCTGTTTCTTTTTTTATTTCCTCGTTTTTCTTCCTACTAGCTGGTGTAAGTCAGGCCTCCCATGAACCGGCGCCTGAAGTAAGCATCGAAGAGATTTTGGTAGGTGAGGGTATCGAAGCCCTCCCCTTCTCCATTGTTAAGGTTCACTACAAAGGGATGCTGTCTGACGGTTTAGAGTTTGACTCAAGCATCAAAAGGGACCAGCCCTTCGAATTTACCCTGGGGAGCGGCCAAGTTATTCCCGGCTGGGATATCGGCATAAAAGGAATGAGACCGGGAGGTCAGCGCACCCTCACGATTCCCCCTGAGCTTGCCTATGGCAAGACAGGCGCGGGAAATGTAATTCCGCCCAATGC
>JAYNKS010000213.1:2243-3060 GCA_038111345.1 Gammaproteobacteria bacterium
ATGCTACCCTGAGGTTTGAGGTGAAATTACTATCGGTAACTCCACCACCGTTTCAGAATATTTCGAATAAAGAGCTAGATGAAAAGTTGGCAAACGGACTGACGGTGATCGATATCCGAAGACCCGAGGAGTGGCAGGAAACTGGTATCGTGGCGGGGAGCATTAAGGCAACGGCATTCGACAAAGACGGCCGGTTCCAACGATCGTTCCTTGATATCCTCCAACAATCTGTCAGTCCAGATGAACCGTTCGCAGTGATCTGCCGGACCGGCAACCGCACGGCTGCTTTATCCAACTGGCTGATCACCGAGGGCGGCTACAAAGGCGTGATCAACGTTCAGGAGGGGATCACAGCCTGGATAAAGGAAGGTCGTCCCGTCGAAAAACCCGGGGCCTAAGGACCCACCAGTGTCGATCCAGCCTGGCGCCATCCAGCTCTTGCCGGGATTCATCGGTGCGGTATCCTCTCACTCCAGATTATGAATGGCGTTAAGAATCACGTTGCTCTGGTGACCGGAGCCGGTAGCCCAAGTGGCATCGGCTTTGCTACTGCCCAAATTCTTAAACGGGCTGGTGCCCGGATTGCAATCACCTCAACCACTGATCGCGTACATCAGCGGCGCCAAGAACTTGGCGAAGATGAATTGACCTTCGCAGCGGTCGCTGATCTAACCCAAACAAAAGACGTTACTGATTTTCTTCATCAAGTTGAGGATGCTTTGGGACCTGTTGATATTTTGGTGAATAACGCCGGCATGGTGCAGATCGGGCGAGACGAACCGAGCTCACCGTTGTCAGAGATGTCTGACGAAAAATG
>JAYNKS010000214.1:0-3025 GCA_038111345.1 Gammaproteobacteria bacterium
CAATTTGGTGGGGAAGATTGGCCTCACGAGCGGTAGCTGGATTCTGGATGCAGTAGCCGAAATTTGAACAGTAGGTTGCACCGACACAGGTCCGGATTCGATCCGCTTCCCCTTTTGATAATTTTTCGACGATATAGGGATCCGCGATATGACCCCGGGTCATACCCACCATATCGACAATGTTCTCGTTGATAGCGTGTCGTGCGGTGGCAAGGTCATTGATTCGGGTGGCGTGAAAAATAGGAAGGCCCACTTGGTTTCGGAAATGCACGACTTGCTGGAGAAACGGCGCGAGAGGGGCGGCCATGCCGGGCATATAACTGGTCAGTCGCGGCAGGGTATCAATCTTGCCGGACACCAGGTTGAGGAAATCGAGGACGCCATCGTCTTGTAGCTGTCGGGCAATCGCGACGTTATCCTCGATGGATAACCCTGAGGTGTCGTGGTCGTGCTCGGTCATCGTCATCCGAATGCCCAGCAGGAAATCATCCCCAACCGCTTCGCGCATGGCCTCGTAGACCATTCGTCCGAACCGCATTCGATTGTCAAGGCTGCCTCCGTATTTGTCCGTACGATGGTTGGTCGCCGGGGACCAGAACTGATCAATCAGATGACCGGAGGCAATCACCTCAAGTCCATCCAGACCTCCGTCTTTGCAGCGCCGGGCGGCAGCTGCGAAATCATTTACGATTCGAAAGATATCTTCTTCATCCATCGCTCTTGGAAAACCGCGATGGAGGATCTCTCGTGTCCCGGACGGAGCCACAATCGGAACCCATTGTCCTGCATTGGCATTGGTTCGCCGACCCAGATGCGTGATCTGAGTCATGAGCAACGCATCGCGCTGATGAAAAAAAGCGGAAAGCTCCTCGAAGAACGGGACAATCTGATCGTCAATGATCAACTGATCGAACACAGGTGCGGTATCCACAGAGACCGTTCCTGAGCCACCAACAAACGAAAGCGCAATGCCCCCTTTGGCTTTTTCCATCTGGTATCGAAGCGTTGTCTCTGTGGCTCTACCATGAACCGCGTGGCTCAACGCATGACCGCTGCTGAAAATGCGGTTTTTTAGCGTGCGCTTGCCCAGTTTGAATGGTTGGAGCAGCGGATCGTTATGATTGTGGTTTGCGGTCATGCGGCAACCCCCGCCGTGGCCTTTTAGGCGGTTTCGTGCTGATGGGCGGATACCAGATCAGCAAGACTGTTAAACGTGACGCCAACCGTAGGCATTTCGCCCGGGTTCATGGTGGCCCCAAATCCTTCGTCCTCGTGCCGTCGGTAAATCCAACAGTTGGCTAGGCCATGGCGATTAGCAGGACCGTGATCATGGAACATGCTCTCGGCCACGTGAAGGATTTCATGCTTTTCGATGCCGCGTTTTCCCAGGTGTTCAATGAGATAGTCAAAGTTTCGATCGTTTGGCTTGTAGCTGCCGATATCCTCGGCGGTATAAACGCCATCAAAGGGGACACCCAGTTGGGCCTGAGAGCCCGAAAAACTCTCGTTATCGGTATTCGTCAGTACGGCCAGTTGAAAGTGATTCTTCAAGTAGGCAAGCGACGAGGCGCTGTCTTCAAAGGCCGGCCACTGTCCAACGGATTCTCCGTAGCGAACGCAATCGGACCAATCCACAGGAACTTTCCAATATTCAGCGAGGCGGCGATAGACCACTGCCAGTAGTTCAGCGTATTTCTTTGAGGGGGTCCATCGCTGCGTATTGGATTCAAAGAAGGCATGTGCCTCAAGAATTTCATTCCGACTAAGCGTGGTTTTGACCTGTGAGGTAAGTGGCTCTAACGCATTGACCATTCCGGTTTCCCAGTCAATCAAGGTCCCGTACACGTCAAACGTCAGTATTTTGTAATCAGATAGTTTCATGTCAATTTGGCGGGTGGTCTGGGAGTGGGCATTTCAATGACGTCAATTTAAATTTTAACTACTTCATAGTTGTAGGGGTTACTTTTCAGCGGGGTCCATCAAGCGTTATGATCTTAAGATGTCTATTTTTCAAATCATGAGTTGATGAGCCGAAAACAACATAGCCGTGTCGTACCGCGAGCAGAATCTTCTCTTTTTGCGAGAGCGGGGTCCTGTTTATTTGTCGGCTTGATTTTAAGTGGTTGTAGCTCGACACGGTACGCAGGTCCCGGTACGGTGCAGGATTTTGCGACAGCAAGAACCGAGTGCTACAGCACCTTGAAATCGACGGCGGATAATGAACCCACGGTGAACTGTGGAGCCTGGACGGCTTGCCTGATATCGAAAGGCTATGTTCTGGATAAGAATGGCGAATTCGATGTGGATGAATTGGGGATGAAGATCTCCTGCACCGAATAAGGCGTTATGCAAGTGTCTTCACAAATCCATCGACTGCAAATCAAAGGAAGAGACGGGTATGAGTAAATTCAGTAACGTGGTTCGCTTTAAGGTAAAAGAGGGCGCAGTTGAGAATTTTGAGCGGCATTTCCAGGATCGGGAGCCGTTCGCGGGGATGCTGAGCCAGATGCTGATCAAGACCGGTGATCGGTCTTTCTGTGCGGTAGGCGTATGGGAGTCAGAGCGCGCCATTGCCGCTGCGAGACCGCAAATGATTGAGTTTCTGGATACGCTTCGCGGCCTTCTTGAGGAGCTTTCACCCGAGCTGGGAGTTACGGATCCTGTTTCTGGCCCCGTTGTCGCGGAGATGTAGTTGCCTCCAGATCACCACGAGTGGGCGCTGGCGCAAATGTTGACCAATGTGCCTTCGTCAATGTCAGGCTGGACCCATCGGGTCTCGCGAACGCACTCTTGATAGGGCGATAAGGCGTAGTACACCCCTGCAATAACCCCGAGCAGGCTCGAGATCAGTACGAGTTTCTTGAGCTGCCCCCTCGAAATCTTATGACCGGCCATCGCGCTGTCCTTATCGATTCAGGTTTGGTGTCCGATCGCCGGCAACCAGGCTCATCTGCTGAGCCACTGACTGCATAATCTTACCCGATGCACAAAAACGATCGTCCTCTGGCGCTGATCATGAGCGTAT
>JAYNKS010000215.1:0-1533 GCA_038111345.1 Gammaproteobacteria bacterium
CTGCGCTGGTTAATTTCATTACCTCGAGTCAGTGACGCGAACTTGCTACCTGAGTTGAACTGAGAAAATCGCAGAACATGGGACGCGCAACAACCATACGGTAAATGCCATAGGCGATTGTTGACTTGACTCCCGTTACTACCGAAAGAAGTAATCGACTGTTGTTTGCAATGAAGCTTTTGCCAATAGGGACGGAACTCGCGAGCAAGCGAGCACGAGCCAGGATGGCATAATGACTAGACCGCTGGCGGTGGACACAAGGCCGCCACTCAGACCTTTTCGGCGTCTTCTTTCAAAGACCGAAGTAACGAAATTCCCGATAGCCAAAACGTAAATACCAGTGGGAGAGAGACTACCAGAACCACCGTTTGAGCCTCCTTGAGTCCACCAGCATACATGAGCGCGATTGGTAAGATGGCAATAGCGACCGCCCAAAAAACACGATGCCAACGAGCGGGATCTTCCGAGGGCTTCATCGACTGAGATGCACTCGCCGCCAACACATACGACGCACTGTCATAACTCGTTGCCGTAAAGATGCTTGTAAGAAAAATAAAGGCCACGATAAAAATAGCCGCAAAAGGCAAAGCATCTAATCCCGCAATAATGGCTTGGTTGCCCCCTGAATCGGCCATAACGCCTAGAACATCAACTTCACCACTCAACTGGAGCCCTAAACTGTGGTTACCGACGATTAAATAAAAGAGCCAGACACCCAGCGAACCCATGCCCAACATCCCTAAGACCACCTCGCGCAAGGTACGCCCTTTTGAAATCCGGGTCACAAAGATACCTATGAAGGGCCCGTAAGCAAGCCACCAAGCCCAGTAAAATACTGTCCAGTCTTCGATAAAGCCCGTGTTGTTGATTGGGTCTGTCCAAAACATCATTCCGACGGTGTTCTGCAGTGTATGCCCAATCGAATTAATGGCCATACGCAATAAAAAGACGGTGTCGCTGGCCAGCAATACCGAAACGAGCAATACAAACCCCAGTATCATGTTGAAGTCGCTAAGGCGCTTGATACCCCGAGTCAGTCCCAACCAGACACTGGTGCCGAACATCAGCACACAAACAGCGACCACCGCCAACTCCATGCCAAAACTTACGGGAATGCCGGTCAATCGGGAAATCAGCGCCGCGATAAGCGGTGTCGAAAAACCCAGTGAACTTCCAATCCCGCCAATCAGGGCAATCATAAAGAAGCTATCCATAAGGCGCGCGCCAATCGATGCCTCTCCGCCTTTAATGAAGTGTGGGGCGGAGATACTGTATTTGAGTTTGGGCACCCCTCGCGCATAAAAGGGATAGGCAATGGCGAGGGTGGGTAGGCAGTAGAAAGACCAGGCCACAACACCCCAGTGATGCAGGCCAAATGATGACGCCCAGACGTAGGCCTCTGGGGATCGAGGTTCGGCGCCGAACGGCGGTGTATCTACATAGAATGCCCATTCGATGGCACTCCAATACATCATGCCGGCACCAATGCCCGCCGCGAACAGCATTGCTCCCCAGCTCGCCGTGCTGAATTCA
>JAYNKS010000215.1:1543-2706 GCA_038111345.1 Gammaproteobacteria bacterium
GGGCCTCCTTGCCCAGCGTGACTTTTGCATAGGGCCCAAAAGCGATGAAGACAACCGATCCAAATGCCGAGATAGCGGTCAAGATGTAGAGCCACCCGAAGCTCTCCGCAATCCAATCGTAAGCCGTTTGCAAGGCCAATGAGCTGGCCTCAGGGAATAATAGTAGTGGAACCGCAAGGCCCAACATCACTACAAGGGTAAGTACAAAATTTACGCGATCTACCGCCGGCGCCATAGCCCCATCCCAGATGATTTTATTTTAGTGAGATGAGGGTAACGCATTTTTAACCATAGATCTGGAGCACCGTTAGGCCATCTAAATTTCTGAGCGGGCAAACAAGTGATTTACAACAATACTCACCTATCAAGGTGCTGACCTCAACATATCAGCATTCATTGGCCTCATAGGCGAAGCCTCGCGCTGCATCGTTTTTGCATCGGTAGGCTTCCAGTATTTGGCATGAGACGTAAGCATGGTCTCGCCGCGGATTATCGCTGCAGCACGCTCAGCCACCATGATTGTAGGTGCATTTAGATTGCCGTTAGGAATGCTGGGGAAGATCGAAGAATCCACTACGCGAAGGCCTTTGATACCGCGCACACGGCAATCACCATCAACCACCGCCAGCTCATCATCTTCGTCACCCATCCGACAACTGCAGGAAGGGTGATAGGCCGTCTCAACGTTTTTGCGAACCCAGGCATCGACAGCTTCGTCCTCGGATAAATCAATCGCGGGTTGTATTTCAGCCCCTCTGAATTGATCAAGCGCTGGTTGACTGAGAATTTCTCGGGTGAGCCGTAAACAAATGCGCCAGTCTTCTCTGTCCTTTTCTGTCGCAAGGTAATTGAAAACAATCTGAGGCGCCTCGCGGATATCACCGGATCGGATACGGACATGCCCTCGACTCTCAGGTTTGTTTGGCCCTACGTGGACTTGGAAACCGTGCCCATCAAATGCCGCGTTACCATCGTAGCGGACGGCACCCGGCAGAAAGTGGTATTGAATATCAGGCCACAGAACGCCTGGACGCGTTCGAATAAACCCGCAAGATTCAAAATGGTTACTAGCACCAAGGCCCGTTTTGGTGAAGAACCAGCGCGCCCCAATTTTGAGTTTAGATACCAGGTCTAAACCACCGTTCAATGTTATGGGTTCCTTG
>JAYNKS010000215.1:2716-2988 GCA_038111345.1 Gammaproteobacteria bacterium
CATCGATATTGGAAATAGACCTCGAGGTGATCCGTCAAGTTCTCTCCCACACCGGACAATTCATGGGCCATGTCGACATTGGCTCGTTCGAGCACGTCACTCGGACCAATGCCCGAGCGTTGCAAGATACTGGGGGAACCAATACTGCCCGCACTCAATATGATCTCTTTGTTCGCTGACATCACATGACGCGAGCCGTGGCGCCAATAGCTCACCGACCTAGCTTGGCTCCCGTCTAATCCTACAGACTCACCTTCGGCGCGGGTGACAAC
>JAYNKS010000216.1:0-2931 GCA_038111345.1 Gammaproteobacteria bacterium
CCTTGGGGGTTCATGCCAACGAGTTTGAGGTGGTGGTTCGCGTCGGCGAGCGCGACATGGAGTCGATCAAACGCGATGTGCGTGGACGTCTCGTCAGCATCCCTGCCGGTATATCGGTAGGGCAACCCATATCGCATCGACTTATCGACCACATGCTGACTGGAGCGCCTGCGCAGGTCGTGATAAAGATTTTTGGGGAGGACCTCAGTACGCTACGTTACCTGGCGAATCAAATGGAGCTTCGCCTTAGCGAGATAAGGGGTCTTGTCGATATCAATACGGAGCGGCAGACACTGATTCCGCAGATTCAGGTCCAACTCGACCCCCAAAAAGCGAAGCTGTTCGGTCTCCCACAGGGTGCTCTGACCAGACAGTTGGGTCACCTGACCAATGGAATTGAGGTGGCGCAGATCGTGGACAACGAACGGTATTTTGATGTGGTCGTTCGAATGAAAGAGTCCGAGCGCGACGCGCGGCACTTATCAAACGCCTTGATGATGACGGCAACAGGACCGGTCCCACTCTCTATGATCGCTAACGTGATTGAGTCGAGCGGGCCTAATCAGTTGCTGAAGGAGAATGGTCGGCAGCGTTTAATGGTCATGGCCAATGCCGATAAAAAGAACGACAAAACTGTCGCCTCGGATATTCGCGCTATGCTCAATAGTTTCGAGTTACCCAATGGTTACTACGTCCAGTTTGAGGGCCGCTATGCGGAGCAGGACACCTCGGCCAGGCGTCTGTTTTTTCTAGGACTGCTGTCGCTGGTCTTAATCTTCGCTGTGCTGGTCACTCGATATCGTTCAGCCGTACTTGCTTTGATCATCATGGCGAACGTGCCGCTCGCGTTGATTGGAAGCGTGTTGGCCCTGAAATTTACGGGCTTAGAGGTTTCCGTTGCCAGCGCAGTTGGGTTTATTACGCTCACGGGAATTTGCACGCGTAACGGCATTCTGAAAATAAGCCATTTTATTAATTTGGTCCTTTACGAGGGCGAGCGGTTTGGACGAGACGTGGTTATCCGCGGCAGTCAGGAGCGACTCAAACCCGTCCTGATGACCGCTGCGTCGGCGTGTTTTGGCCTGTTACCGCTTCTCTTCGCAGGAGACGCAGCGGGGATGGAAATGCTGTTTCCGGTGGCGGTGGTTATTACGGGGGGATTACTGGTGTCGACAGCGCTTGATGCTGTTTTAACGCCCGTTTTATTCTTGAGATTCGGTGAAGCCTCTTTGAATCGTCTCGTGAAACTCCGCGGAAGGTCCTCCGAGGCAGAGATAGCTGAAGCGTATTAGACTTCCTAGCGTCACCTAAACGGAACTTGGTTTCAGCTACGATGCATTCAAGACATGTGCCGGCGCAAGAGGGGTATCGCATGAGGCCGGGAGGCGGGCGATGACCTCAGTGGCGGCGGGCTCGGGCGAGAGGCCTGGTCCGGCCGAGTCATCGGCAAAAGTCATCACCGTGGCCACGATCAAGGGGGGCTCAGGTAAGTCGACGCTTGTCGCAGGGCTTGCGAGCCACTGGGCGACTGAAGGAAGACGGGTTGCGATCATCGATGCGGATCCAAACGGCACGCTGAGTCGATGGTGTGAGAAACCGAATCAACTTGGCGCCCTGCCGTTGAGCTCAAATGTCGATGAATACTCGATGGTTCCCGAGATCAATCAATACAAGTCGAGGAATGATTACGTGCTCGTCGACTGCGCAGGGTTTGCGAGTCAATCCATGATCTTTGCATTGGGCGCTTCCGATGCAGTCCTCATCCCGGTGATGGCAGACGAGGCGAACATCTACGAAGCCGTCAGAACCCAGCGCCTGGCAGAGAATGCCGCAGCGATGTCTGGTCGACAGCCTGTGGTCTTTGGCGTGCTCAATCGGGTCAAGCGTGCGCTCGTTACTGAGCATTCGAAAGCGCAGCTTGACCAATTAGGCTTGCCCCTTTTGTCTGCGACGGTCGGAGATCGTGCAATTTTTCAGGAAGCCTCTTTTCATGGGACATCCCCCCTGGAGTTGTCCCCATCATCGGTCGCGGCCCGCGAGATACGATCAGTCGCTTTTGAGATCGAAAACATCCTCAGAGGGCGCGAGGATCACTGGACGACGTCCCAGTCGGTGTCCCATTAGCAGGTTGATTTGTGGGTAAACGTAAGATCCCAGACGTTCGGGTGTCGGCGACGCCTGATATGCCGAAGCCGCTGGCACGCGAAGACACGCTGGATTTAACGGCGGACTCGTACTCGACGACTTCGGCAGAAGACAGGCGTCGAACGACCGCGCCTGTTTTGAGTCCCGAGGTGAATGAACCAGGCTCAGAGGTCAGTGCGCCGAAGGTAAAGGGGTCTGAAGCTAAGCGGTCAGCAAGTCAACGAGAGCGCGCTCCTTCTACGGATCGTGCGGATAACACGCTTTATGCTCGACGCCTCCTGACGAGATGGCGGTACGCTTTGGTGGGCGCGGTCTTTGCAGTAATTGTCGTGGCCGGTTTTTTCATATCTAACGACACCAATGAGCGAAGCCTGTCAGTATCTGATGAGCGGTCATCGTCAACTGAATCTGATCCAGTTGCCGTTCCCGCAGTCGATGAGACGCAGACTCTGCAGGCTGCGGACACCGCCGGTGAGGTCATGTCCGATCCTGCGGCGCTAAGCGTCGCGATACTTGATCTAACGGCCGCGATGCGTCGGTCAGACGGCTTTGAGCAACAATTGAAAGCGGTGTTGGCCTTATCGGAGAATTCCCAGAGGCCTGATGAACTGGACCAGCTGACAGGGTTAGTGGGCAGATATGCACCACAAGGGGTTCCATCTAATCAGGGGCTTCGGGAGTTGCTCCCTATTTTGAAGCTAGAAGTCGAGGTCTTCTCGGGTCTCGAGCCGCCTTCCTCCAGTCGCCGCCTGTTCCTGTCCGCGTTGGCGTTTTTCAGCGAGGAGG
>JAYNKS010000217.1:0-2925 GCA_038111345.1 Gammaproteobacteria bacterium
GACTTCTGGATGGCAACGCGGAGCCGGATACGGACCGCTGTGTTGAGATCGCAACAACGGCTGCACTCAAGCGTATGGTGCCTCCCGGTGTGCTCGCGGTCGGAGCGCCAGTGGTTGTAGGTTTCACCCTCGGCCCAGCGGCTCTGGGCGGCATGTTGGGTGGCGCCCTGTTGGGGTGTGTGCTGCTTGCGCTGACCATGGCCAATGCCGGCGGGGCGTGGGATAACGCCAAGAAATATATTGAGAAGGGCAATCTCGGTGGCAAGGGCTCAGAGGTGCATAAAGCCGCTGTGGTCGGTGACACGGTGGGTGATCCTTTCAAAGATACCTCGGGCCCGGCGATGAATATTCTCATCAACGTGATGGCGATCGTCTCGCTCGTGATCGCACCCTTGCTCGGGTAGCATTATTCGGGCCGCGGCTAGCGGCTGAGGCAGAAAGGCCGGCAATATGCCGGCCTTTTTTTTGCTGGCACGAGCGTTGACAATAGGATGACCGATCAGAATAAGGAATCAACGTGTCGGGACAAACGAACGCAATACCTGAGGTGGTCGTACGAGCTGCGGAAACAGCGGATCTTGTTGAGGTGCAGGCTATCTATGAGGATGAGGTATCAAACGGATCAGCCTCGTTTGAAATTCAAGCGCCTGACCTAAAGGAAATGACGGCGCGCTGGACGTCCGTGCGATCTTTAGGGCTTCCGTATCTAGTGGTTCTGAAGGACAAGCGGCTGGCCGGTTATGCGTATGCGCTGCCTTATCGGTCGCGGCCAGGGTATCGCTACACCCTCGAGCATTCGGTTTATGTGGCCCGGGATTGTCGCCGATGTCGCCTCGGCTCGCTGCTGCTTGACCACCTTGTTAACGAGTGTCGATCATTAGGCGCAAGACAACTTGTCGGCATTATCGGCGATAGCGATAACGTGGCTTCTATTCGGCTTCACCTTAGAGCAGGTTTCGTTCATGTCGGGACGCTCAAGGATGTCGGTTGGAAATTTGGCCGTTGGTTGGATTCAGTCATCATGCAAAAAGCCCTGGGTGAGGATCGAGGCGCACCGATGGAGTCAGTTCGGTGACCGTCGATATGCCCTGCCAGCTGGATCACGTTGTGATTGGAGCGGCGTCTCTCGCCGAGGGTGAGCAGTTTGTCGGCGATCTTCTGGGCGAAGCGCCTCGGGAGGGTGGTCGGCACGCTGCGATGGGTACGCATAACGCACTCTTGGGGCTGGGTGTGGGCGTATATCTTGAGGTTATCGCCATCGACCCCGATGGCGAAGCGCCACAATGGCCACGGTGGTTTTCACTAGATGAAGCGGCTACGCGAGCGCGCTTGCGCGAAGGGCCGCAACTCCTGACCTGGGTCGTTCGCACAGACGGTATTGATCGATTGCCTGAGCTGGATGCGTATGCGGATTCGGAGGTTAGGCCCATGAGTCGAGGCTCCCTGCGGTGGCAGTTTGCTTTTTCATCAGACGGTCGTTGTTTTGCAGATGGCATCCTGCCGCATGTGATCCAATGGGATACAGATATCCATCCGGCAGAGTCGCTGACAGGTGGAAAGTGTCGGTTGTCCCGGCTCACGGCGACCACTCCGGATGCGGAGCGGATCAATAAAACCCTCGGTCGCATGCACCTACTGAAGACGATGGATTGCGAACGGGTCAAAGGCCCCGATCCGGCTCTTTCTGCTGAATTCGAAACACCGAATGGGGTGGTTCGCCTGTAGACGGGCCCGCGAGATCCGTAGGCTTCCTCAAGGATGGTTTCCTCGATAACGCAAGACCGCTCCCACCATGACTGGTCCGGGGCTATTCGCTTGTTGCGGCATTTTCAAAAGGGGGCATCCGACAACCTGCCTCGGCTTGAGCAGCATGACGGATATGGTGTTGACGTGTATCAGCCGGCTTCGGAGCCTCAGACCACCGTCATCTTTATGCCTGGGCTCAGTATCCATGGTCATGAGGATCCTCGAATTAGGCGTTTAGGGCATGCGCTGCAATCGGCAGGGGTTCGAGTCCTGATTCCCGACGTGCCCAGTTTGCGATCGCTCAGAATCACCTCCGATCAGCCCCGGGAAATTAAAGAACTGCTGATCTCACTCGCCCAGGATTCGAATCTGGTGACGACGTCGGCTCTTTCACTCCTGTCCGTTTCTTTCTCCAGTGTATTTGTGCTGGCCGCTGCGAGTGATCCGGCGCTCCATCGGCGCCTGGGGGCGATCGGTCTGATCGGGGGCTACTTCGATATAGAAACCGTGTCTCGATTTCTTCTGGAATCTCCAATAGCGGATCCTTATGGCAAACTGATTATTGCCAGAAGTTATCTGAAGGAAACGGCCTCTTCTGATGCCATCGCGCTGGGGATATTGGATCGGGCGATTAGACAGTCGGCGATTGAAAATACCCGGGCGGTCCCTCTGGATGAGCTCTTCGATTTACAGATCTCACAGGAGGACAGGGTTTTTCGATGGTTGACTGAGCCTTGCTCCTGTCGCGGCCTTCACGAAAAGATCATGGAGTTATTTAATAGCAGTTGGTCTGGTTATGCGGCTTTGGGCCCGTTTCGCAAAACAATGTGCCCGGTCTTTTTGTTGCACGGTCGACAGGATCGCGTGATTCCGGTGGAGCAATCGACACGATTGGGCGACACCTTAGCCAAGCATTCGGTTCCTCACCTTCTTTGCGTTAGCGATTTGGTGGCGCACGGCAACACAACAATATCCATGAGGCGTTTGTTTGAGATTGCTCGTCTGATCAGAGGTTTTGCCTGGTTTCTGGGGCGAGCAAAAGGATCGGTCAGCGGTCATATTAAGCCGAGTCTGCGATAAAAAAAGGGCGCCACCGGGCGCCCTTTTTCGGTAACCGTGAGTTTCTAGACGTAATAAACGACGCCAGCCATCACGGCCGTGAGGATGACCGAAGAGGTA
>JAYNKS010000218.1:0-2923 GCA_038111345.1 Gammaproteobacteria bacterium
CGAGCGTTGGGATACGGCGACACCTGAAGACAACGCAATCTGTGAGGCGCAACATCGGGGGAGCCTGAGCAACCCCAACCAGCAGGGTCGTTTCAGTCTTGAGGAGGGCTTGGTACACCAACTCGCTAACTGGATCCTTGATCAGGTGCTCTAATTACGATCACTACGCGTCGAACGCCGACAGATAACCGAAAAGTGACACCGAGCCTCCGGTGTGTAGAAACACGATTCGCTGCCCTTTTTTGAAATGACCCTTTTTAATCAGGTCGATCATGCCTGCTGCACCCTTTGACGAGTAGACCGGATCAAGAAGAATTCCTTCGAGCTTGGCGAACATGCGAATGGCATCCAGGCCATCCTCAGTCGGGATACCGTAGCCGCCACCGACATAGTCAGAGTTTGCAACGATGTCGGAAGTGCTGACAATTCCCGAACAGCCCAATCTGTCGGCCGTGGCCTCTGCCAGCTTGAACACATTTTGCTCCTGGGCCTCTTTGGCCGCCCGGACCGAAATACCATATACCGGGATTTGCGCGTTAATTGCTTTGAGGCCAGTCACTAAGCCCGCCTGAGTACCCGTGCTTCCCGTCGCATGAACAATGTGGTCAATCATAAGATCGCGATCATTGGCCTGCGCCACTAATTCCAGGGCACAGTTGGCGTAACCCAGGGCACCTGTTGTATTCGAACCGCCGCCGGGGATGGTGTATACCTTTCGGCCATCTTCTCGGAACCGTTCTGCCACCTCTTCCATTTCAGCGTTCATATCGAGGCCGGTATCCCGCTTTTCGTAAGTGGCTCCATGCAACACATCCAAGAGGACGTTGCCGTTGTGGTTGTAATTGTCTTCTTTGTAACCCGTGCGATCCTCAAGCAGAAGATGGCAATCCATCCCTAGCTTGGCAGCAAATGCCGCGGTTTGCCGCGCGTGATTAGACTGCGTGGCGCCCTGGGTCATCACGAGATCCGCGCCCCACGCCAACGCTTCTGCCATCAGGAACTCAAGTTTTCGCGTCTTGTTGCCGCCGGTCGACAGCCCCGTGCAGTCGTCGCGCTTAATCCAGATCTCAGGTCCACCTAGGGCTTCCGACAGCCGGTCGAGCCGTTCGAGGGGAGTGGGAAGGTGCGCAAGATGGACGCGGGGAAAACGAGCGAGGTGCATCGGGGAAATCTCCTTAAGTTGAGAAAAACGAGTATTAAGCAGCAATCTTTCGATTTCAAATGCAAATTAGAGTCTAAAATATGCACGGAAAGCATCTTAGGCTTGAAGAATGAGACTCGAGTGGCTTGAAGACATCCTGGCGGTGATTGAGACCGGCTCGTTCGTCGACGCCGCCAAGCGGCGATTTCTCTCTCAGCCCGCCTTCTCGCGTCGGATTCGTATGATCGAGGAACATATCGGCGCGGAACTTTTTGACCGGACCAAAAAGCCGGTTCAGCTTAAGTCGTCGGTAGCTAGCCGACAGCCGGAACTCAGGGAGTTGATCGCAAAACTACGCGAGTTTCGAAGCGACTTGAAGCAGCAGGATCAAAAAGGGCAGAGTCAAATCGTCATCGCCAGTCAGCATGCCATCACAACGTCTGCCGCTCCGGCCTTGATTAAAAATCTGGCAACAATCAACGGCTTAACCACCCTGCTGCGCTCGGAGAATCGGGACGAGTGCTACAGCCTGCTAATGACCAAACAGGTTGATCTCATACTGGTTCATCATTCCGAAAAGGATGAGATTCCGAGTCAGCCGGGGTTCTTTAATCAACACGTGCTCGCGCGAGAGCGTTTCATCCCGGTTTGTCTTGCTTCCGAGGAAAGTCTCATAAAGAAAAGGTTCGATCAGGGATTGATTCCCGTGATCGGCTATCCCAGCGATTCATTTCTGGGTCAGGTCCTAGAGCGGCAAGTGTTTTTTCAGTTGCGCGAGGCCGTCACCATTCAGCGTATGGCGGAAACCTCTTTAACGCTCGCTATTTTGCCCATGACCCTGGCAGGCGTCGGCGTCGGTTGGCTTCCAGACAGTCTTGTTGCGTCTGATATCGAAGCCGGTCGGCTCAAGGAATTGAGCGAAGCGTTACCCTCCTGCGAATTAAAGGTAATGGCTATTTCCCTGCGAGATACGAATTCAAAGATCAGCGCCGCCGTTTGGGCAACGGTCGAGACCCATCTAGGTGCTTAAATCTTCAGGTCTTGTTCTGCCTAAGAACACCCGGATTAAATCATTGACGATATCGGGTTTTTCCATGTGCACGTTGTGTGCGCATTCTTCAATTACCTCGATTCGAACGTCAGGAATCCCATCCAGGAAGAGTTGCTGCTGATTCCAGTCGTAGGATCGATCCTGGCGCGCCCAGATAACGAGCGTAGTCGCCGCGATCTTAGATAACTGCGCGCGACCGTCCCATTTTTCCCACGCATCAAGACTCGCCAACGCTGCCTGAGTAGTCGCCTTGGCTCCCTCTGAGCGACAAATCTGAAGGCCCCGTCCGGCATCTGGATTAATAAACCAGGTGCGCGCAATACTCTCTCGAGCATGGTCAAGCCCAATCTCGATGATCTTGCGACGCGATTCAGAGATCGGTTCAAACCGGTTCGGCAACACACCCATCGATCCGGTGCCAAGACAGATCAAGCGGTTTACCCGCTCCGGTCGATTGGCAGCCATCTCCTGAACGATCATCCCGCCCATTGAATGACCAAGAAGATCTACTTTTTCGATTTGCAAATCATCCAAGAGCGCGCACAAATCATCCACGTTGCCGGGGATCGAATCCGGTGCGTCCAGTGCGGCGCTCTCTCCATAACCGGCGAGCGAAGGCATGATCAGATCAAAAGCATCACACAGGGGCTCTTGGAATTCCCACATAAACTGCCCGCCCAGATAGCCGTGGACTAGCATCAGCGGGGATCCACTTCCGATTCGCCTATAGC
>JAYNKS010000219.1:0-2887 GCA_038111345.1 Gammaproteobacteria bacterium
GTCATACGTATCGCCATTAACCCATGAGGCTGCAAGACTGATCGAGCCTTCCAGGCGATCCCCCATGGCATTCTGCTTGTCACCGATACCTTGATGGCAGTTATCACAGCTTGTATGTGAGCCTCGAACGAATCGGGACGCGTTCCACCTGGCTAAGTGATGAGTCGCGTCCTGACCAAGAAGATCATCAACAATATTGCACCCTCTCTCAATCGCTCGAACATCCTCCGCCGAATACCCACGCCTTGGCTGCGCCACCCCCTCCCGATCACGCTGATAGGGAGAAATGTATCTATCCTCAACAGCTAGACCGTAACGAGACAATTTACTTTGGCAGCCGACGGTAAGATCGACGGCTTTTTTCCGAAAGGCATCCCGCTCCTCATGTTTTGCATCGGCGAGCATGTAGCCCCCTCCCAGCAGTATCAATATTGGGAGGAGTTTCAGACTCCGAAAAGAAACAAGATTACTCATTGGGAGGGCTCAGCTGGCAACTGTCCTTCTGTCAGTTGGTTACGATGAGCCACCACTCGGGCCAATATCCTTAGATCTCGAACGGCTGGATCATATATCGTCGGAACGAAACCATCGAGGTGCATTACATAGCATCTCATGATTCTTTCCTCAAAAGAAACGCGCTTATTAAGCCGACGATCAAAACGATCTGAATTTACAAACGCGTAGGCGAGCGCGGTCGGCGTATGACAGGAGGCGCAGGCATTGATCCGATCCGATCGAGTCCTTCGCGTAAATCGCCACGCATGGTTAGCCGTGTTGTGAAAGATTGCGTGGCCATTGCGAACCGCTCGCACAAAGTAACCGTCCGCTCCATACTCCGATACACCAAACACCTCAGAAAAATTGGCCCAGTTTTCGCTCAATTCCGAATCGGTTTGTCCAAACGGCGCTTCCGGGGAGGTGACATGTGCAACGCCAATCAGGCCTATGATTAATAGGATCTTGAAAACCTTATTCATCAGTCGAGAGTACCCACTTCAGTCATGCCTCACTAAGATCAGGCGCGCCATTTAAGGTAAGAGCAGACGGTCGATTAAGTGCTCAGAATGATAAACTAGCCTTATTGAGGTCTTCAACGAATCGCACCCTTGGCGCTCCCTTCCAAACCTGACTTTCTCCCCCTCACGGCGTTATCGCCCTTGGACGGGCGATATGCTGCGAGAGCCGCGGAACTTCGACCGTTTTTCAGCGAATACGCACTTATCCGGTATCGCGTTGAAGTGGAGGTCCGCTGGCTTCAGATGCTGGCCAAAGAGACCGGGATTCCCGAGGTGCCTGCCCTCTCCGAATCGGCAAACGGTTTTCTGGATTCATTGATTCGCAACTTTTCAGTCGCCGATGCGCAAGCGGTAAAGACCATAGAGTCCACGACCAATCATGATGTCAAAGCCGTCGAGTATTTTCTCAAGGACCAGATGGCGAACCATGACGAGTTGAAAGCCATACTGGAATTTATTCACTTTGGCTGCACCTCCGAGGACATCAATAACCTGTCGTATGCACTGATGCTTCGTGATGGCCGCAATCAAGTGATGGTCCCCGCCATTGGCCGCCTCGCCGATCGCCTGGCGGAGATGGCCGACGCGTTCGCCGCAGAACCGATGCTGGCCCGAACCCATGGGCAACCGGCAAGCCCAACGACGATGGGGAAAGAGCTGGCTAATGTGGTCGCGCGATTGGACCAGGCTCGCGATCAGGTTGCGACAGCCAAGATTCGTGGCAAGTTCAACGGTGCCGTTGGAAACTTCAACGCGCACCTGGCCGCATATCCCGATCTGGATTGGCCAAGCCTATCTCGCCGGTTTGTTGAAGGACTGAGGCTGGATTGGCAGGCGATGAGCACTCAAATCGAACCCCACGACGACCTCGCCTCGCTTTGCCATGCGATGGTTCGTTTTCATTCGATTCTCATCGATCTCGATCGCGATCTTTGGGGCTACATTGCGCTGGGCTATTTCCGCCAGCGAATGATTGAAGGCGAGGTCGGATCCAGCACCATGCCCCATAAAGTAAATCCCATCGATTTTGAAAACAGTGAAGGCAATGCCGGGATCGCGAACGCGATGTTCGAACATCTGGCGGCAAAACTTCCCATTAGCCGCTGGCAGCGTGACCTCTCAGACTCAACGGTCTTGCGCAATATGGGTCCGGCCTTCGGGCATTCTTTACTGGCCATCGAATCGGCTTGCCGGGGATTGGGAAAACTGGAGATTGACTCGCGGCGTCTGGCATCCGACCTAGAGAACGCCTGGGAGGTGCTGGCCGAACCGATCCAGACGGTCATGCGGCGCTATGGCGTTCCCGAACCGTACGAAAAACTCAAAGCGCTGACACGAGGCCATGCGCAGATGAGCCCTCAAACGCTAAAGGCCTTTGTCTCTGCGCTGCCGATACCTGAGACTGTGAAAGAAGCACTTTCTGCCCTAACGCCGAATACCTACATCGGCAATGCAGAATCGACGACACGGGAGTTCCTCAAGGAGCGATCAGGCAAAAGCTGATCCGGCGATCGATGAACGAAACCGTCCGCCTCTCGAAGTTGATGGCGTCGCAGGGACTGTGCTCCCGTCGGGAGGCCGACCGGCTGATTGCGGCTGGCCAGGTCTCTGTCGATGGGAAAGTAGTCGCCGAGTTGGGCTCCAAAGTGGATCCCAACGCCCGTATACAACTCTCTAAAGCCGCTCACCGCGAGCGCCAACGCCTCGCCACCGTGATCCTCAATAAGCCACCCGGTATCGTCTCCAACCAGCCAGAGAAAGGCTATCCAGAAGCGACTTCTTTGATTCTCGATGAGAATCGTGATGACACCGGGGACGAACGCACGCGTCCAGTGCCTCCACCATACTCCCTTAATGTAGCCGGTCGCCTG
>JAYNKS010000220.1:0-2879 GCA_038111345.1 Gammaproteobacteria bacterium
CGTCGACGATAACCCTGCGGGGATCGAAGAACTGGCGCGCGCCCAGGCCATCGCACTCGGGGCAAGCGCCGGCTGGATTGTTGAAGGAAAAAAGTCGCGGTTCGAGTTCGCTCAGGTTGTAGCCGCAGTGCGGACACGCATAGCGCGCTGAAAAAAGAATCTCGCTTCCCTTGGCTTCGTCGTCCTGTGGCAGGATTTGAATCAGGGCAAGGCCGTCGGCCAGCGCGAGCGCCGTTTCAAAGGACTCGGCCAGGCGTTGGGCGAGATCTGGCTTGACCACAATCCGATCGACGACCACCTCGATCGTGTGCTTCCTTTTCTTATCAATAGTTGGCGGCGCATCCAGATCAACGATGTCGCCATCAATTCGAGCGCGAATGAATCCTTGGCTGAGAAGACTTTTCAGTAATTGCTGGTACTCGCCTTTACGGTCCTGAATCACAGGCGCGAGCAGCAAGATTCGGGATCCTTCAGGAAGCGCAAGGACGCGATCGACCATCTCACTCACCGTGCTGGCCGCCAGCGTCACGCCGTGGTCCGGACACCGCGGTTCCCCCACCCGGGCGTAAAGCAGCCGTAGGTAGTCATAAATTTCCGTAACGGTACCGACCGTTGAGCGTGGGTTATGAGAGGCTGCCTTCTGTTCGATGCTGATGGCCGGGGAGAGACCTTCAATGAGGTCGACGTCGGGCTTTTCCATCAACGAGAGAAACTGGCGCGCGTATGCCGATAAGGATTCTACGTAGCGACGCTGTCCCTCCGCATAGATTGTGTCGAAGGCCAGCGATGATTTCCCAGATCCCGAAAGACCGGTGATGATGATGAGCTGGTCCCTGGGCAGATCGACATCAACACCTTTGAGGTTGTGGGTGCGGGCGCCGCGGATCTTGATGGTGCGCATGTGGGCCGTGATAGGAAAAGGGAAAACGGTTAATATTACGACTCCTGCACCGGGCCTTTCAAAATCTTTTGTTGACGTTCTTTTGCCAGGTTGTGTACAAGGCCTGTCGTGCCTGGCTTTTCTGATGATCTGATTCCATTTGAGGTACCGTCCTGAAATCGGCCCGAACGCCTAATCCCATGAATTCGCTTGAACGGCGCTCTGTTGCCGCTCTCGCCGGGGTCTTTAGTCTTCGCATGTTTGGCCTGTTTATGGTGTTACCTATGATGGCGCTTTACGCCTCCGGATTGGAGGGAGCGACGCCGTTGATGATCGGTCTCGCTTTGGGTGTTTACGGCCTGACCCAGGCCATATTCCAGATACCGTTTGGGATGCTCTCGGATCGATTCGGCCGAAAGCACCTGATCGTTTTCGGCCTGGTGTTGTTTTTGATTGGCAGTGTGGTGGCTGCTCTCGCTCAGGACGCTTTGGGCGTGGTGGTGGGGCGGGCATTGCAGGGGAGCGGGGCGATTGCCGCCGTGGTCTTGGCGTTGGTCGCTGATCTCACTCGAGACCAGCAGCGAACCAAGGCTATGGCGTTAATGGGGATGAGCATTGGCGCATCCTTTCTGTTTGCGCTGATGGCGGGGCCGGTACTTGATCAATGGGTGGGTATGAGCGGCCTGTTCTGGATGACGGCGCTGCTGGCTGGCCTCTCCATTGGTGTAGTGATCTGGATTGTGCCCGATGCTCCGATTACTTCGCGGGAGCCGGGTGCACGGGCGACACGAGAATTCTTCTTTGAAGTCCTCAAGACGCCTCATTTATTACGCCTGGATTTTGGGATTTTCGTGTTGCATATGGTGCTGACCGCACTTTTCGTCGCGACTCCTTTTGCGCTGGTTGACGTGCTTCAACTGGACCGGGATGCCCACTGGCGCGTCTATGTACCCGTGCTTCTGGTATCGATTATTTTGATGCTCCCTTTGTTGATTATCGGGATGCGCCGCCATCTAACATTTTTTGTGTTTCGGATCGCGATTGTCGCTCTACTTGCGGCGTTTCTGCTACTGTTCGCGGGCTATGACCGCTCCGTTTGGTTAGTTACGGGCATGGGATTGTTTTTTGTCGGGTTCAATTTGCTTGAGGCCATGTTGCCTTCATTGGTTACGCGGGTTGCGCCGGGTTATGCAAAGGGAACAGCGACGGGTGTTTACAACACCTTTGAATTTTCCGGAGTGTTTATCGGGGGCGCTATCGGAGGCGTGTTGCACGGCGCCTATGGAAGTCCCGGCGTGTTTTTGTTCTGTACGCTGGCTACCCTCAGTTGGTTAACGATCAGTGTGCTGGGTCAAAGTCCCATGTTGAGGGAGAGTCTGACGATACGCCTGCAGCCAGAGGGTGCCGACCTGAACGGGATTGAAAAGCAACTGCGGTTACTGCCTGGGGTTGATGATGTATCCATGTTCCCCAAGGAGCGCATGGCGTATCTTCGAGTCGAGGAGGGGCGTTTTGATCGACGGTCTCTCGACGAGATTCCGGGATTGAGAACTCTGTCAGAGTGACGTGGCGATTTGTTCGAATGCCGCTAAAAGTCGAAGATTAAGCGCTACCACTTCTTGATCGGACTACGCACCAAAAATCTTCGGGACACGCTCGATGTCTATGGCAATGGTTTCTCCGATTTCTGCTCCGAGTGCGTTCACTCCAGTGAAATCGTTTGTTGACTGACCCGCACAATAAGAACGTTTGCGCTCTTGGTCATTGAATATTCCACAGACACCGTCAATTAAAAAACGATCCGACATCCGGTCACGCCAGAGGGCCGTACGTCAGTAAAAATAATCACACCAGCAATGGCTGACAGAAGGGCTGCCAGCGGTATACTTGCTCGGAAGGTTATGCCGCCTCCACTAGCGAAACAGGCTCGTTTGGACCGGCAACTAAAAATCAACATAGAACACGCATCGAAAGTATAGGCAGGATCAAGGTATGGCAA
>JAYNKS010000221.1:0-2871 GCA_038111345.1 Gammaproteobacteria bacterium
TTCTCAGTCATAGCGCGGCGCCGTCAAACCGACGAATTTCTGCTTTTGGCGTTCGCCTTCCTTTGCTCGCTGTTTCGCTATCTGCTTCTCCAGCATGTCATCTTGCGTGATGTACCCCAAAAACACGCCCCAAGCCACGATCGCTAAAACCGCAATGATCATTTGGTTCAGTTTCATAAGACTTAACGACCGAAATATGTAGATCTCGTTCGGAATCGGCTAGGGGCTACACCCTGTATGATTAAGGAAGAATGTAACAAATCCAGCAAAGACCCTCTTCTCTTTCCTGATGACACGCGCCCTACGCTCCTTTTCCATTAGTCGTCACCTGGCCACCGCTCTGGGATTTATTTTTTTCAACTACGGCTACGCCGTCCTCGCGGACGACACCGAGGTTATTCAGTACAGCACGCCTGTAAATCTCGAGCTGAAATTTCAGGAAACGCGAGGCGACTATCGCATTCAGGAGTGGATTCCCCCGGGCGAGAGCCTTGATAACTGGTCCAAGATGTTCACCCTAACGGACTCTGCAGGTCTTTCCTATCTGGATCCGCTGATCTTCTTCGAGGAAATTGCAAAACAGTGGGAATCAGCCTGCCCGGCTTTCGGCGGACGCGTGCTCTATTCTGGTACCGAAAATGGATACGCCACCGCGGTTTGGTATCTGTACTGCCCGGACAATCCCATGACCGGCAAACCTGAGTTCACCTACTTCAAGGGCATATCCGGAGCGCACGGCTTTTACACAGCGCAATTTGCTTTTGCCGTTTTCTCCCATCAGATGGAGCAACCGCTGGCAGATGAAGCAACTGACCAACTTAAGCAGGTCATGCTCTGCGACGAAACTCGCCCAGACGCTCACCCCTGCCAGTAATTTCAATGCTCAGCGGAAAGATCGCTCTCATCATCGGCGCCAGTCGCGGTATCGGCGCAGGAATCGCCCGAGACCTCGCGGCCCACGACGCTCATGTGATTCTCGCCGCTCTTACACTCGATGAGGCGGACGGTCCCCGATTCGGTCCGAACGGACCAAAAATCCCCGGATCGCTTAACAAACAGGTTTTTGCGATTCGTTCGGCAGGCGGCAAGGCATCGGCGCACCCGGTTGACCTGCTTGATCATTACAGCATCAAGGAGTTGATCAACCGCGTCAGTCAAGATCACGGAAAAATTGACCTCTTGGTAAATTGCGCAATGGGTTTTCCTGACCGTTACTCAGGGTCTATCCTTGACCATCACGATTCGCACTGGAACGCGATGATGGAGGTGGGCGTGCGCGGCAAATACCTTGCAATTCATGAAGTGGCTAAGATCATGGTTCCCCAGAAAGTGGGGTTAATCGTAAATATTTCGGCCGGCGCCTCCAAGATCAACTACTACCACCCGCTTTTTAGGATGGCTATGGCCGCAGTGGACCGATTAACCGAGGCTACCGCATTTGATCTGAAGGATACCGGCGTCAGCTGTCTGTCTATCTGGCCACGCTGGGTTCGTACCGAATGGATGCTGATGGCCAACGGCAATTCGGACCTCGGTATAGAGGTATCCGAGACAGACCTGGGCGAATCTGATTCGCCCGAGTTCACCGGGCGCGCGATCGCCCATCTTGCGACCGATCCAAAGATTGCCTCCCGATCTGGACAGACACTTCCGCTGCTGGCACTGGCTCACGAATATGGTTTCGTGGACGTGGACGGCACACGCCCCCAAATGGACACCTTCAGTAGCGACTGGAGCGCCAGGTTGCGTGATATCAAAACGATATTGGATGTCGGCTGACGCAAACCCGAAGTGGACACGCTGCACTGATCAGGTCAAATTGAAAACTGCTCATCAAGGCGAACAAGGCGCTCTGCCCCGACCTTGATGAAAGCGTCGACGAGATCTATCGCCCGTCTATCGTCAGGTCGAGGGCAAAAACTTTTTAGCGCTGGGATCGTCTACGGGCCAGGGCCTTTAATCGGGAGCCGTTTGCTCCACTAACGCCACCCTGTAAATCCAGGGCCACAGCTTGCCGGTCAGCAGTAAGGTCTCGCTTGCCTGATCCCAGGCAATACCGTTCAAGACGTCCGCGCGATCATCTAAACGTTTCACCTCATCGACTAGATTCCTACCATCAATTACTGCGGTGACCGTTCCATCATCAGGATGGATCGCCACAATGTAAGAACTGCCCCATACGTTGGCCCAAATTAGACCGTTGACCCACTCCAGCTCGTTCAACCGCGTGAGCGGCTCTCCTGCTAACCGCACGCGAACGGCTTTATGCAGGCTGAAATCGAGCGGGGAAAGAAAATACAAAGCGTCAGAGCCATCTGAAGAGAGGAGATAGGTCCCGTCCGTGGTTAAACCCCACCCTTGCCTTTGGTTTTTAAAACCGCTGAGCTGACTCAGCCCCTCCGCCAGGATCTTATATCTGTGGACCACCCCCTCTTTCCAGGTCAATTGATAGACCATGTTGCCAAGAAGCGCGAGACCCTCGCCGAATTCACCTGCGGGTAGGGCGATTTGATCCACCTCATCCAGACGGTCATGCGACACCGCCCACCGATAACGAATCAGTTTTGACTGTCCGTACCCGCCGGTGCTTTCCCAAAGAGAGCCGGCACCAAAACTCAGGCCTTGGGTAAAATGTCGAGGGTTATGTGGGATCCTGCCCAGAATCTTCAATTCATAGCGCTGGATTGACGCGTCCTTAAGACCTACAAAGCGTTGATCGTCCGCGCTAGCCGTGAGGATCGCTCCACCGCAGATGAATCCCGCTACCCAAGCGGCCATCTGGCGCGCAACGATCGTCATCCGCAAAAGGGAGACGCTAAGGCGAGGCAGACTCATATCGCGATCGCAGGCTCAAAGGGCACATCACCAGGT
>JAYNKS010000222.1:0-2870 GCA_038111345.1 Gammaproteobacteria bacterium
GGCCATATCCACCTCCAGGAGAAAGTGCACACCACCCCGAAGATCGAGACCAAGATACATAGGAACCGCACCGGCCTGAGCCAACCACTGAGGCGCGGCCGGTATCAGGGTCAGCGCTATCGTGTAGCCTGACCCTAGCCTTAGTTCGAGACTATCCCGAGCCTGCAGCTGCGCATCCGTTGAGGGGAATCGAACCCGAATACCCTGCTCATCAAGGGTCAGCGCGTCGTACTCGATTTTCGACTCGTCGAGCACGCGCTGAATCTCTGCCAACTGCTCTGTGCCCAGTTCACCACCACGGGCTCCTCGCAACTGGATTCCGGGACTATCGCCAAACAGGTTGGGCAGCGCATAGAGCGCGCCCGGCAAAACGACAGCCGCTATGATCAGCCATTTCCACCAGGGCGTGTGGTTACGCATCGATTTAGTACGTTCCTTTGGGCATGACCTGGGCGACGGCCTGACGTTGAATACGCACATTCAGGCCGCTGGCAATTTCGACCGTTACGAAATTGTCATCAACATCGATGACTTTCCCGAGGAGGCCGCCATTGGTCACGATTTCTTCGCCTTTTTTTAGGGCCGCGACCATTTCTTTATGCTGCTTGGCACGCTTTTGCTGTGGCCGAATGAGCAGGAAATAAAAGAGCACGAAGATAACGACCAAAGGCAGCAAGCTGAATAAACTGCCTCCAGCCTCACCGCCGGCCTGCGCCCATGCGTCGGAAATAAGAAAACTCATCATCTATCCTTTTTAAGAGGCACGAAAGGCGCGAGATTATACGCCATCGTCGTTTTCCCCACGGAATTTCCGCATAAAGTCGTCAGCAAAATCTGCAAATCGATTGCCCTCAATGGCGTCCCGAATATCCCTCATCAGAGTCTGGAAAAAGGTGAGGTTATGCAGGGTACACAAGCGTGGCCCAAGCAGTTCTCCTGTCACATACAAGTGCCGAAGGTACGCTTTCGAAAAGCTTGTGCAGGCCGCACACGCGCAATCCGTGTCGACGGGGCCCGTATCCATTCGGTTGACGGCATTTTTAAGCCGAACCACTCCCGATCGGGTGTACAGCCACCCGTTGCGGGCGTTTCGCGTGGGTAGGACACAATCAAACATATCGATCCCCGCACCCACTCCCATGATCAGATCTTCCGGCTTGCCGACACCCATCAGATAGCGTGGGTGATGTGTCGGCATAGCTGGACCTATTTCTTCCAGAACCCGCTTCATGTCTTCCTTGGGCTCGCCCACCGACAAACCTCCCAGCGCGTAGCCCTCGAAACCGATGTCTACCAATGCCTGAAGGGATTCGAGGCGTAAGTCCGTGTACATGCCGCCCTGAGCGATTCCAAACAGGGATTGCGCCGGACCCATTGAGATATCACGGCAACGGCGCGCCCAGCGCATCGAACGACGCATCGACTGTGCCGCCTCGTCCTTCGTTGCGGGATATGCCGTGCACTCATCAAAGCACATCACGATGTCTGAGCCCAGTACTTTCTGCACGCCCATCGATCGTTCAGGATCCAGAAAAACGCTAGAGCCGTCGATAGGCGATTTAAATCGCACGCCGTCCTCATCGATATCCTTTTTCCTCGCCAGACTCCATACTTGAAACCCTCCCGAATCGGTCAGAATCGGTCCTGACCAACCCATAAAATCATGTAGGTCACCATGCGCAGCGATCACATCCGTACCGGGACGCAGCATCAGATGGAACGTGTTGCCCAACAAAATCTGGGAGCCTGTGGCGCTCACTTCTTCCGGACTGACCGATCGAACGGAAGCCAGCGTCCCGACCGGCATGAACGCGGGGGTATCCACCTGACCCCGATCGAATGTCAGCACACCGCGTCTAGCGTGTCCCTCGACACGTGTGATTTTGAACTTCATCAGGCCGTCCGGGACTCCAGCAACATGGCATCGCCGTAACTGAAAAAGCGGTAGCGGTTTGCTACGCCATGGCGATACACATCGCGGATGCGCTCGGCACCGGCAAACGTGCTCACGAGAACCATCAAGGTT
Organism: Gammaproteobacteria bacterium; assembly: GCA_038111345.1. GTDB lineage: Bacteria > Pseudomonadota > Gammaproteobacteria > Arenicellales > UBA868 > UBA868. Next base: position 2,027 of record JAYNKS010000222.1, read on the forward strand.
GATCGCGGCAAATGAAAATTGGTGATCATCATATCGACCACATTAAATCGAAAGCCAGGCTTTATAAACAACGAAGTCTCCCCTTCCTGAGGCTCAAGCGTACCGTGTTGAGCGGCAGACTCCAGGGAGCGAACCACGGTCGTACCAACTGCCACAACCCGACCACCGCGTGCGCGCACCTCGTCAACCGCCTCGACCGTCTCCGGACTCACCCAATATCGCTCGGCGTGCATTTGATGGGCCGCGAGGTCGTCTGACTTTAACGGTTGGAAGGTACCGGCCCCCACATGCAGGGTTACTTTGGCAATTTCAACGCCTTTCGCCGCTAGGCGCTCGAGATGTTGCTCATCAAAATGCAATCCAGCTGTGGGGGCGGCAACGGCTCCCGACGACTGGGCAAATACCGTCTGGTAGCGCGTGGCATCTTTCTCACTCGGTGCTCGGGTAATGTAGGGCGGCAGCGGAATTTGCCCCTCGGCATGTAGCAAGTCGATGAAAGATCCTCCGTCGACACGAATCATCCTGAAAAAGGCGTCCTCGCGACCCAACACCTTCAGGGCAATACCTCTTTCAGTCTCAAGCACCGTTCCAACTCGCGGTGCCTTGCTGGTGCGCAACTGCACCAGGGCTTCTGGACCAGAGAGTATCCTCTCCAGCATGAGCTCGAATCGGCCACCCGTCACCGCTTTCTGCCCGTAGAGGCGAGCCGGAACGACTTTGGTGTCGTTGACAACCAAAAGATCACCCGGCCGAAGACGATCGCCCAGTCTGGAAAATGCACTGTCGATCAGCGGGCTGCGGGATTCAGGAACGATTAAAAGACGGCTATCGCTCCGCTCCGCCG
>JAYNKS010000223.1:0-2858 GCA_038111345.1 Gammaproteobacteria bacterium
CCGATGATCTGGTCATTAAGGTCGAAGAGTTCCGAGAGGCAACGGGGTATCAGGTGCCGGTAAGTGTGAAGCTTGGTGCGGGACGGATCCGCGATGACATCAAAATTGCCTCAAAAGACGGATTTGATTTCGTGGAGTTGGACGGCATGCAGGGCTCCACCGGAGCGGGAAGTGCAGAGGTAATCGACAATGTCGGTATTCCCACGTTGCCCGCCATCATTGAAGCGCTAGAAGCGCTTGAAGAGATCGGGGCGCGAGACAAGATTCAGCTGGTATTGATGGGCGGACTTCGCGATGGGGTAGATGCGGTAAAAGCACTTTGTCTGGGCGCAGATGCGGTGGCCTTTGGCACGTCAGTCATTGTGGCCGGGGGGTGTATCTCGTGTATGCAGTGTCATGTCGGACAGTGCGTTACCGGCATTGCCACGCAGGATCCGGAGCACGAGAAACGCTACAAACCTGAAGTCGAAGCCAACAACATTCATCGTTTCCTCGAGAGCGTGCGATGGCAGATCGCTGCCTTGACCGACGGACTCGGCTATGACGACGTTCGAAAACTGAGCCGTGACGATCTCGTCGCGCTTACGCCGGAGGCCGCCGATATCACGGGCTTGCCCTATGAGCCCAGAGAGCAGGCAAGCTACGGGCGCGAAGCGGGAGCGCGATCATGAGCGTTTATGGTCTTGAGCGTATCAGCGTACCGGTGGCGCCACCCGGGTTCGCTGACGACACCGCAGATAGCCATTATGTGCCTGCTCCTTGTCAGGTGGCTTGTCCGGTCGGGACCGATGCCCCGTCCTATATCGGCTACATCTGGGAGAAAAAGTACGCCGAGGCGTTTGAGGCAATCACAGCGACCAATCCGTTCAGTTCGATTTGTGGGCGTGTCTGTGATGCCCCATGCGAACCGGCCTGTCGACGCCAGAGCAGTGATGGCGCGGTCCAGATTCGAAATCTCAAGCGCTTTGTCATGGACAAATTGGGTGCAGACGCGCCCGCCACCCATTTTGAGGTTACCCGGCCAGAGTCTGTCGCTGTGGTGGGCTCTGGGCCTGCGGGTCTGACGGCCGCATTTGAGTTATGCAAGTCCGGGTTTTCGGTCGACGTCTACGAGATGACGGATCGACTGGGCGGGACGATGGTCTGGGGTATCCCCCAATTCAGATTACCGGCAGGCGTCATCGAAGAAGACATCAATCGCTTGCAGCGCCAGTGCAAAGGATTGACGGTTCATCTGAATATGCCTCTGGGCTCAGGGGTGTCCCTGGATGAGCTAAAAGCGCGCCATGATGCCGTGCTGCTTACCATTGGAGCCTGGTGGGGGAAACCCATGGGCATTCCTGGTGAGGTAAATCCCAAAGTCGAAGATGGTGTGAGTTTCCTGCGCCGAATTAACGCAGGCGAGCGTCCGCAAATGCCAGAGACTGTCGTGGTGGTTGGTGGCGGTGACGTTGCAATGGACGCCTGCCGTGCCGCGCTTCGACTGCCGGGATGCAAGAAAGTGAAGGTTATCTATCGACGTGGACCCGATGAGATTCCGGCGCGCAAGATCGAGCTGCATCATGCTCAAAAAGAGGGCATTGAGTTCATTTACAACACGCTGCAGACCGAGGTGAGGGGTGATGGAGACGACCTCTTGCTGCGTTGCGTACGTACGGAAGCTGGACCTGCCGATAGTGACGGCCGTCGTTCCCCAGTGGTGGTGGCGGACAGCGAGCACGATATTCGCTGCGGCATGATCATTGCGGCCGTCGGGCAAAAAGGCGAGAGCGAGGCGCTGGATTCGGCTGGCCTGATGGCGGCTGATCGTATTCACACCGATTTCTCAACGATGCGTACGTCCGACCCGCAGGTCTTCGCGGCGGGCGATGGCGCCTTCGGGGGATCAACCATTGTCATGGCCATGAGTCATGGCCAGCGGGCGGCTTACTACGTAAAGGCAGCGCTGGATAAGCTGGATACGCCGATTCCGTATCGCACGCCGTATCGCACCCGGCATGTGCCCGTCGCCCAGGATTTGAAATGGGAGCAGCTGCCGCTTGAAGAGCCCGTATTTCACGGCGTCGGTGAGAAGCCGGAAACCTTCCCAGAGATCGAAGACACCTATGACGAAGGGGCAGCGCTTCGCGAGGCGGCGCGTTGTTATCGCTGCGATCTGGAGACTGGCTCGACGGATTATTCGGTGCGCCATCGGGAAGATCTTTTTTCCATGGCTCGAACACACCCTCAGGACAATGCCAAGCATCAGGCGATGCTGCAGCGCCGACTTGCTTCAAGAGAGAATCCGTTTCCACCGGGTCGGGCCGCGTCGCTGGATGACCTGGTGTTTCTGCCTGCGAACCTGTCGCGTCTGGTTATTGATCCTTACCGCGAGGCCTGTCGCATCGATATTGATCTTGGGGGAGGGCTCGCGCTGAGTCAGCCCTTTCTGGTGGCAGGGCTCGATGGCGCCCCGCAAGAGGTACGACGGGCGGCGTGCGAGGCGATGAAAGAAAACGACATTGCCTGCATCGGTGTTGTCGCTCCTGAGGACGCGGTGCCCTGGTTGCAGGTGCTCGACGGCAGAAGCGCTCGCGACGCGAGCGCTTCCGGGTTTATTCAGATTTGGGATCCTTCGATGAGCGATGCCGACGTCATCCGCTCGGATCTTGGCCTCCGGGGTCTGAGCGTGTCTGATCTGTCCGCCCTTGATGGGGCGGTGGATTTTGCCCTAGCCCATGGCTACGAGCTTCTGTTGCTGGATGGAACCGGAGGGGCCTGCTCCTGGGCCTGCGAGCTGTCCGAGTCGCCGCGCTTTGAATTGCTACGCTCAACGGTGATGGCGCTTCGCCAACGAAAGCGTGAGGAAGCGCTACATC
>JAYNKS010000224.1:0-546 GCA_038111345.1 Gammaproteobacteria bacterium
GTTGATGGACGATATCCTCAACAGCCATGATGCGGCGAAATCGAGTGGTGATCACACGGTTTTCTTCGAGCCAGATCCGAAGCGAAACCATATCCTCAGGATTTGCCCCAGGGTTCAGATTGACACCTCTGAGAATTACCAGAATACCGTTATCAAAGACGTCACATCGTGGCCTGGACTCATCAGCCAGCAGGCCATCCACAACATGCATCGGCAGCGCCATGCTGTGCTTTAAAAAGTCATTCGTATCGGGCGAAGTGGCATCAAGGTGAACCCAATAGGGATTAATGATCCCCTCCAGCTCAGAATTTGCACCTAGCGACGTGCCGCCTCCTCTTTCATCGAGGACATAACTGTAAAGAATGAAGGGTTGCTCGTTCACGTATCAAACGCTCAGGCCATGGCTCCCAGCTAAGTCGCCGTAACCGGCGAGAGCGTTTGAATTGAGGTCAGCGGTGGGCAAGTAAGATCCTGCCCCCATAGCGAACGTGTTTTTTCATCAATGGCTGCAACGGCCTGTTCGGACAGATGCGCTTCCCAATCATT
>JAYNKS010000224.1:556-2846 GCA_038111345.1 Gammaproteobacteria bacterium
CGTCCCGGATCGAAAGTAAACTTTGGGATTGAGATGGAAACTTTGGGGATTTTCAGAAATCTCTTTTTTCATCTTGTTGAATTCGGTGCTGGCTATGATCTCCGCCACGACGTCAGGATTGGGTTCAACCTCAGGGGCGATCATGTTGAGGATGGCATGAGCGCAATCTGATTTTCTCTCCACGAGATCTTCATATCGCAACGCAAGTAATTGTCGAGCGTGGATACGTTCGTCCATCCTATAGAGCCAACCCATAACGTGCCGATGGTAGTCGCCGAAATAAAGGTCACCGTCTATGAACATCGAAACAAAGGTATCTAGATCAAGATCATCGCGAATTTGTAACAAGGGGTGCCGTTTATAAAAAAAGAACTGCGATACTGCCACCGCTCGAGGATCGCGAAAAACCAAAATAAACTTGGTCTCGGGATGTATTGTTCTTACCGGTAAATCGTCATAACTGGAGTGCGTGTACCAGAGTCTTGGCTGGTCATGGGTTTGTGCGATATGCCTTTCCCAAGCCTGGCGCCCTTTTTGAGAATACATCACCGATGGCCAAGGCACGGTGTCACTTCCAATATCGCCGGTTTGATAAATATGGCTGTCAGGAAGCGGCACGAGTTGACGAACCGTTTCAACCAGAAATTTCTTGAGAAGGTGGGTGCCGACCTTTTGATGGGTGCAAATGAAGATATCGTTGGGCCCCGTGTCCCAGGAGGCTTTTAAATCCTTGTAGGCATCCGGATCAATGAAGGGAGGGAGCATGGTTTCTCCGAACCGACCATGCGAAAACCCGCCCTGAGGCAACTCCATTGCGGGTGGAAAGGTCCGCAACATGTGGCCGCCCCGGATTGCGCTCTCCATTCTGCTGAGATCATCAATCTGGTTATCAAGGTTGCGCGCCTCAGTGAGGAGGTGCTGGCCTTTCTGCATCATGGCAACGGAGCTGGAAATTGAATGCGCAATCTCCTGGAGCACTTTTGCATCCAGCGCAGTCCATGCGGAGCCGTCCTCCCTATTCAGTAACTGAAGCGCTCCTATCGTCGCTCCATCGGAGGAATCAAAAATCGGCACGGTTATTGAATTCTTGGCTTTAAAGCCGGACGCGGCTCCAACGACCTGATGGGCGCCTTCCGCTTTATCAAGGTCCTCGCGCAAAACGGGCATTCTGGTCCGAATGGCCTCACCCACCATGCTGCCTTTTTCAGCCACAACAATGGCCCTTTCCTCGACCCCCGTGCCGGCTTCTACCCATATGGAACCTGAAAGCGGATCCCTGACAAAAAGACCAAAACGTTGGCAATGAAACATCTTGGGGGTACACACGTGCAGCAGGTTTAAGACATCAATGTTTCTTCTACGATCCCACTCAGCGCGTAGCGCCTCTCTTTGCCGGGTTACCTCCCTCAGTCTCTCGATTGGTGTTTTGGACATTTTTTCTCCTTCTTTCCCTAATTCGTGTTTTCTTTGGTTTCTAGTTCTCTGCGTCTAACTGGTTCTCAGGACACGTTGACTCGAAAGCTGGAAGAGTCAAACACCTCGCTTCAACTTCTAGAAGACGTGGCCAACCATTTACCTCGCAACCAAATCGTCGCGCTCCATATAACTGAGGAACAAGGCAAAATTCTGCAATCGTCGGGCTATCCGACACGAGGAATCTTGTGTTGCCAAATTCTGCCGTCTGCCGCTCTAACTTTCCGAGACCGTCTTCAATCCAGTATTTTGCCCAGGACGCCTTGTCTCCCCCAGCCGCTTCAACTTTTTTCATTGTGGCCGAGTTCTGAAGGGGTTGAATTCCAGAATTGATGATTTCCGCGATCTGTCGAACCCTCGCACGGTCGATGGGCGAAGACGGCAGGATGGGAGGGTCTGGATAAACCTCCTCCAGATACTCCATTACGGCCATTGACTGACTCAGTAGATAAGGCTTCTCGCTTCCGTTCCCCTTGATTTCGAGCAAGGGTACTTGCGACATGGGGTTTTTCTCTTGATAAGCAGCCGTAAACTGCTCGCCTCCGTCCCGTTGGAGATGAATGGTAGAAATCTTATGCGCAAGCCCCTTGTAAGCAAGCGCAATTCGCACTCTCCAGGAGCATGAACTGCGCCAAAAACTCGTCAAAATAATCTGTTTCCCACCCATCCGTTTCGACTCCGGTATCTCAGGCAGTGTTATGATTTGACGATAAGCTCGCCGATTAATCGAGACTCCATCTCGGCGCGTTTCGCCAGGCAGGGCCTAAGGGATTCAATCGTTACCACTATCTAATTATTTATAATCATCTCTTAATAC
>JAYNKS010000225.1:0-1506 GCA_038111345.1 Gammaproteobacteria bacterium
CCGTTAATGGGCTTCGGCATCCCACGCTGACCCGATTCGCGTTCGAGAAATTAGTGCCGGCAAAAGGCCCGACGGAGAAAATAAGCGGATTGTCACCCGAGAGCGGATCGACCTTTGCGGCTCCGCTTTCGACCAGACTTTGGGCAATAAAGTATCGGCCCGCGCACGCCACTTGCTCGGGGGTAAGCGTTTCGCGCTTGGCCGACTTCTCTGCAAGATTAATATGCAGATAATCTCTCATGTGTTCTCCTTTTCCTGGGCGGCTTCTCCGCCGGCTTTCAATACATCTTAAATAGGATCTAGATCCGTCTTCGCAGGACGGTCTTTAGCGTTTGAGCGCTCGCCATATCAGGGGTAGCGTTACGGCAGCCAGCAGAACCTTAAACGCCTCCGCCGCCAGAAACGGCGTGAGCCCAAGCTCGATCGCCTTCGTATCACCGACCACCATTGCCAGCCACACGACCCCGGGAAGAAAAATAACCATCTCTCCAATCATCATAGCGCCCACGACCGAATAGGCTTTTCTGTCCCACCCTCGGTTTGCCAAAAACCCCATCAAGGTCATCGCCGCAACAAAACCGATGAGATAGCCGCCGGTGGGACCCATCAGGTAGGCGATACCTCCGCCTTTTGCAAACACCGGCAACCCTAGAGCCCCTTCCAGAAGATAAAGGAATCCCGTGGCAAAACCTAACCGGGGGCCGTAGGTGATCCCCAGGAGCAGCACCACAAAAGTCTGCATGGTCATCGGAACCGGCCAAAACGGAACCTGGATCTTGGCCGACAGAGCCAGAAGAGCCGTGCCTGCGATAACCATCAGGGCTTGAGCCATGCGCGAAGATTGACTCGCAGGCCAGATCTCGTGAGCAAGCGTTGTCTGCATATGTCACCCGTTAAATGTGAGGCGGACCAAAAGAGCACCGCCTAAGGAACTGTCGTTATTGTCGTTTTAACGCTGAATTCTGTCAAAGCCAAACGTCGTATCCGAACCTGTCTATTCACTGACCTTTGTTTCCACCGCCTTCAGATATTGCGCCCTGAAGTCCACGCCTGCTTCTGATGAGAAATCGTCTGAAAGTAACCGGGTGATGGGGCCTGGAACACCCGCCGAAGTCAGGTCGGCCCCTTCAAAGGTGCGGACCGGACAAATACAGAAACTGGTCGAGGTAATAAACACTTCATCAGCACGCTTAGCCTCCTGCGGCGTGATGTCTGCCTCCACGACTTCCACGCCCCGTTTTTCGGCAAGGTCCATTACGACCTGACGACTTATGCCGGGAAGCACGTAATCCGGTCGGGGCGTGTACAGCGTCCGGTCTCGAACGATAAACACATTGCTGCCGATGCCTTCGCAGAGAAATCCGCGAGTGTCGAGAAGTACCGCCCAGGCGTGCGAAGAGCGAGAGCGTACCTCGTTATCGGCCATCACCAAATTAAGATAGTTGTGGCTCTTAATATTGGGATCAAGACTTTCAGGAGGCGTTCGCCGCAAGGATGGAACAAAGA
>JAYNKS010000225.1:1516-2845 GCA_038111345.1 Gammaproteobacteria bacterium
GAAGCGGCGTGCATTCAATGATGACCGTCGCCCCTTTGCTCTGCCAAAGATCGCCGCCCACCACATTAAGACCTCGAGTGACCCGCTGCATCACCCAGTAGTCCTCGCCGGGGTGTAAAAGCGCTCGATTGCGCTCTACCGTCTCCAGCGTGACGTCGGTCATTTCACGCCGGGACAGCCCGGGGTCGATCTGTGTTTTCGATAACGAGTGGTATAGCCGATCGATATGAGCCTCGAGACGGAAAATCTGGCCGTTGAAGGTTCTCTCCGCATCAAAGACCGCGTCGCCCAGTGTGAATCCGCGGTCTCGAAAGGAAATCAGCGCTTCCGACTCTGCTACGAAATGGCCACTTAGATAAACCTGCCTCTCCATGGGCCCTCGCGATTAAGGTCTCACTCCTCAGGCAAACCCCGGAGGCCGTCAGAGTAACGGTTTCCGTATCTCGAACCCGCACTCACCCGCGGCGTCCATGACCCATCGCATCACATGGTCAGAAAAACTGCGGCGAATAATGATATCGACAGCGTCGTCCTCGTCCGAGGTCGATACGTGCACCAAAACCACATTCGCATGAGCAAAGATGGTCTGCGCGCATTGACCCTCGGCAAAGGCGCGAGAGTGAAGATCCAGTGGGCAGGCTGAAGACACGACATCGCGCCATGCCGGCCCCGACAATCGAACGATAGTCTGGCCTCCCGATACATCAACGACTGCCGCGTGTTGCCCCTCTAATGCCTCGGTAAGCGACTTTTCCAGATTGCTTTGTACGAGCCCAGTCAATAACCACTCATCCGGCCCCAACCACGCAGCCAGTGAGTCCTGCGCACGAGATACGGTGTTCGGACGCGTTGGTAGCGTTAGACCCGCGACCTTTTGGACAGCCTCGCGGAAACGCGCGTCAGAAACATCACCGCGAATATTGAAATGCGAGCGAAAAGGGAGTTCTTGAACAACGAGTCTCGCACCCCCGTCAACCCCTGGCTGATGGATTTAGGTAGAAATCTCTACGAGCGGTTACTGCAGATCTGACATATCTGAGTACTTTTAATTTAGTGGTAGCCGGTTAGGTGAATCAACAACCAACGCGCTTGCTGACATTTCCTAATGGGCAAGCCCGAGAAGGTCTCTCGCCTCGTAAGGGGACGCAGCGTGGCGGCCGTATTCGTTAGCCACATCCACGATTAACTTCACTAAAGCAGCATTGCTTGGCGCGAGCGTGTCCTTCCCTATCTTGACGTTATCTTCAAAGCCGGTACGCGCATGCCCACCCATCCCGAGGCTCCATTTATTGACCTCGAACTGATGTCGGCCGATTCCCATGGCGCACC
>JAYNKS010000226.1:0-2356 GCA_038111345.1 Gammaproteobacteria bacterium
CAAGCTATTTCGGAGCATCAGCAGGTTGATATTGATTTCATTGAGCAGGGCCTGCAGGTTCAGTTGTTGGGTACTGACCCTTGGTTCCGAGTCGATTTAACCCAACTTGATTCACGCGCTTTTGGCGCGCTGCAAAGGGTTGAGATGAGGGTGCGCTGGATTAAAGACGCATCTTAAAAAGCGGGCGTAAGGGCCTGCGTTTTATTGACCGAAATGGGCTACAAGATTAGAATCTTCGCTTTCAGAAACGGCCTCAATAGCCGGCCACATTCGCGGTCGAATGCTCACAAACTACCTCCCTGTGCTGCTCTTCCTGGTGACAGGAATAGTGATCGGAAGTGTCGCGCTGTTCGCCGGAAAAGTACTCAGTCCGGCTAATCCCTATCCCGCCAAATTATCCGCCTATGAGTGCGGTTTTGAGGCCTTTGAGGACGCTCGAATGAAATTCGATGTCCGCTACTACCTGGTGGCCATCCTTTTCATCATCTTTGATTTAGAAATCGCTTTCCTTTTTCCGTGGGCAATCGTTCTGGATGAAATCGGTGTGTTTGGCTTCCTTGCCATGATGCTATTTTTGCTCATTCTGGTGGTTGGTTTCATATATGAGTGGATGAAAGGAGCGCTCGAGTGGGAGTAATGACGGATGTCTCTTGAGGGGGCGCTATCGCAAGGATGGGCCACGGCCAAACTGGACGATCTGATCAACTGGGCCAGGACCGGGTCTATGTGGCCAATGACCTTCGGGCTCGCCTGCTGCGCGGTGGAGATGATGCATGCGGGGGCCTCTCGCTATGACCTCGACCGGTTCGGGATCATCTTCCGACCCAGCCCACGCCAGTCAGACGTCATGATTGTTGCAGGTACACTGACCAACAAGATGGCGCCGGCACTGCGACGGGTTTATGACCAAATGCCCGAGCCGAGATGGGTTATTTCAATGGGGTCTTGTGCCAACGGGGGTGGTTACTATCACTACTCCTATTCCGTTGTTCGAGGGTGTGATCGGATCGTGCCGGTTGACGTCTACGTGCCGGGTTGTCCACCGACGCCCGAAGCGCTGATGTACGGCATCATTCAGCTGCAGAAGAAGATAAAGCGTGACGACACCATCGCGCGCTAGGGACGCGGACGCTCGGGTATCAACCGAGCAGTTTGAAAAGGCGCTCCATTCCCTCGCCGGGGACCATCACGCCAGTACGACGCTTGGCTTTAAGGAGTGGACGCTTGAAGCCCCACGGGAGGCTCAAATATCCCTTCTGCGCGCGTTGCGCGATAACCGCACGTTTCAATTTGATCAACTGGTGGATCTTTGTGGCGTGGATTACGCTGAGCATGCGATCGCGGACAAGGATCCCCAAAGACGATTCGCGGTCGTTTATCACCTGCTTTCCGTTAGTCAGAACCGGCGTCTGCGCGTCGTGGTCTACGTGGACGAAGCGCGTCCCGTGATTCCCAGTGTGGCAAGCCTATGGGCGAGTGCGAACTGGTACGAGCGCGAGGCGTTTGATCTTTTCGGCATTCTTTTTGAAGGACACCCGGACCTTCGCCGTCTGCTGACGGACTATGGATTCGTGGGTCATCCGTTCCGAAAGGATTTTCCATTAAGCGGGCACGTGGAAATGCGGTTTGATGAGGAAAAAGGCCGAGTGGTCTATGAGCCCGTATCCATTGATCCGCGCGTGACGGTTCCGCGCGTGGTGCGACGGGAGATAAGGGAATGACTGAGATTCGAAACTACACAATGAATTTCGGTCCTCAGCACCCGGCAGCCCACGGCGTGTTGCGACTTGTTATGGAGATGGATGGAGAGGTCGTCGAGCGAATCGATCCCCACATTGGCCTGTTGCACAGGGCTACTGAGAAGCTCGCGGAGAGCAAGCCGTACAACCACAGCATCGGTTACATGGATCGGCTGGATTACGTATCGATGATGTGCAATGAGCACGCCTATGTATTGGCGATCGAAAAGTTGTTGGGCGTAACGCCACCGCTTCGTGCGCAATACATCCGTGTCATGTTCTCCGAAATTACCCGCATCCGAAATCACCTGCTTTGGATCGCGGCGCACGGGCTGGACATAGGGGCCATGGCGGTCTTTCTCTATGCCTTCCGGGAGCGAGAGGATCTTTGTGATGTGTACGAGGCCACCTCCGGAGCGAGATTGCACGCCGCTTATTTTCGACCGGGCGGCGTATACAGAGACTTGCCTGAGCAGATGCCGCAATACGGTCCGTCACGCGTACATTCGGAAAAAGACGTGCGCGCCAAAAATATGAATCGCGAGGGGTCGGCGCTGGACTTTATTCAGTCCTTCGTCGATCGACTTCAAAAGGCAGAGCAGACTCTGGCGTCAGTC
>JAYNKS010000226.1:2366-2839 GCA_038111345.1 Gammaproteobacteria bacterium
TGGACGAATACGAAAATCTGCTGACAGATAACCGAATCTGGAAGCAGCGAACCGTGGATATCGGCATCGTGTCTCCGGAGCGAGCGCTACAGCTTGGATTCACCGGTCCGATGCTTCGGGGTTCGGGCATTGAGTGGGATCTGCGCCGCAAACAGCCTTATGAGGTGTATCCGGAACTTCGTTTTGATATCCCGGTCGGTGTCACTGGCGACTGCTATGACCGGTATCTTGTGCGGGTCGAGGAGATGCGCCAGTCGAATGAAATCATTCGTCAGTGCGTAAGTTGGTTACAAGCGAACCCCGGTTCGGTCATGTTGGACGATCACAAGCTGACGCCGCCTGCCCGAACGGATATGAAAGACGATATGGAGTCGTTGATTCATCACTTTAAGTTGTTTACCGAGGGCTATAGCACACCCCCAGGGCAGGTTTACCAAGCTGTCGAAGCTCCCAAGGGAGAGTTTGGTATCTAC
>JAYNKS010000227.1:0-2837 GCA_038111345.1 Gammaproteobacteria bacterium
CGGGACCCCGGTGATGGAGCGCGGCTGCCATGGGGCGGATACGCTCCCGCTGCGCTGGGTCAGGACTCAGGATTCCGGCAATTCCGCACATGGCATGAATCGATTGGGTAAGCAGTCAAAGGTTAATGACAACACGGCGACGGAAAACGGAATGCCCGTTGCGGGGGTCCCAGATAGGTCGCCAGAGTCGGAGATGAGATTTTACGGTTTTCTCGGTTGCGAGGGGCGCGGGTAGGGGTCAGACCTGTCGCTGGCTCACCAATGAAGCCATTCCTTTTTGTTGTTTTGCTTAGTCACCAAAGAGCCGCAAATAGTAAGGGAAGGGTCGTATGACAAGCGGCGCTATCGCTATTGATCGAATCAGCAGCGTCTGATCGGCGATATTGGTGGGATCGAGTCGCAGGTGGCGACATTGATCGACTCCGATCGCCATAAGCAACGTATTTTCTCCGGCGTCGAAGACCGCACGTGTCGAGGATTCTCCAATTCGATCGATAAAGCCCCAAGTGCCGCTCCAGAAGAGTTGCAGAATGCCTGGTCCGTCGCTGATGAGTTTAATTTCGATAAGGCTACCAGGCTTTAGCAACTCACACACCTGGGGATCTAACAAGAGTTGGCTGTCGGCAGTTAATGACGTGATACGCCAACCATCAGATGAGGCGTTTAGTTCGACATTCTTGATGTCGGTAACCAGCTTGTCGGAGCCAAGATCCAGTGGTGTGAAGGCGCCAAGACCCAACATTTTCGCTGGCGGGTGATAAAACGGGATCACGAAGCGTCGCATCGCATCAGCATGGACCGCGATAATTAGACAAACCGCCAATACCGGCAGGAGAGGAATGTGCCAGCGCCCTGAGTGGCCCCCAAAGGTTATTTTTGGTTCATGCCGCCTAAGTGTTTTGGTTCGGCGGATGCCGTCCATGGCCGCGAAAAAGAGAATGGTGACGGCCATAAGGGTGGGCAGCATGTATTTACCCTGCACCTGAATTTCCTGTAGCCACTGATACACAGCGTAAACAAAAAACTGAAAGACCACAGCAAGAAACAGCAGCGTTTCAAGGATCAGTCGGCGTGGTTGCGTGACCGCATCGCCCCTAATCCAGCGGCCAACGCTCACGAGCCAGCGGAAGGGGACGTAGAGCATGCCAACCGTCAGCACGACGGAATAAATCAGATACTGAGGAAGGCCCACGCGAAGCCGAAGCCAGTCAAGGTTGCCGATAGCCGACGCGAGGCTCTCGTCAACGAAATTCTTGTAATTGCCGAACACCAGCTCGGCGAAGGAGACGCCTTCAGCCGAAAAACTCTGGACCGAACCGGGATCGATCTTGGTGAACGTGGCGCTGATCGTAGAGCCGATCTTGAACAACAGGGGGTCGTCCCAGCCGTAGTGCCACACGTTGAAGCCAAGCCACCATCCACCCCCGACCAAAACCCCGATAACGAGCGCTGAAAGAGCCAACACCCATCGTCCGTTGGCCGGCCGGGCGCAAATGACCATAGCCAGGCCAGCGAAAGGCAAAAACAGCCATGCGGTGAATTTTGAAATAAGCACAAGCCCGATCGCAATCCCGGTCATTAGGGCCAGGCGCGGATCGACCGGTCGGTCAAAGAACCGGGTGATGCAGTAAATGAGAAAGGTGACAGAGAAAATCGCGGCGCTGTCGTCATTGAGGTGGGACGCAATGAATGTAAATTGGGGCATCAAGCCAATGAGCAGGGCGCCGGTCAGCCCGAACGTGGCTGACGAGAAGTGCCGCGCCAGCGTGAGGTAAGCGATCGCAACCGTTAGCGCACAAAGGAGGGCGGAGCCTACGCGAAACAATAAGCGCATCTCGATTCCTGTCCAGGAAAGCAACTGAGCGGCGCTGGCGGAGACCAGATAGGGCAGCGGGGGTCGCAGCGCACGTGTGGAACCGTACGCCGTGAAATGCAGTTTATCCGCGTCGTCCGGCAATACGGCTAGGCGTCCCTCTGAATAAATGAAGCGTGCACCGTCAAAGTGCGCATCGTAATCGGGACCTGCGCCGTAGGGCAGAAGCAGAGCGGTAGTGACAAAGTAAGCGAAAAAAGCGATGCCGACAGCGAAAGCGCTGCGGCCAGCGGAACGGCGGGCGACGGAGTTCAGCATGTTGAATGCTTTTTGAGGTGACGAAATCGCTCAGGTTGACCCGAAGGCCTGACCATCATAAGGCCTAAGCGAGCCCTAACGAAGCCCGAAACTCCAGGATAGGGCGCTCGCTACGCTGGCCTCAGATCGGCTCCCCGCAACGTGCAGCGGTTGTTCCCGATAGATCAGGTAAGAAATCAGCCGAAGGCGCGAACTCAATGGCTTGCGATAAAACAACTCCCAACTGGTCTCTTTCCCGTCCGGAACGAGACTGGTTCGGCGGGCGCGGAATTTAATGCCGCCGGTTTTGTAATTCCAGTAGGGCACACTGACGCGAGCGTCTCCATCGATGGTTCTCAGCGGTTGCGAGAAAGCCAAACCAAACGCATCCCCAGAGCTGAGCAGATCTCTTGCAAGCAATCCGAGACCCCAACTCATGCTCTCGATGTCGGAAAAATCACTGACCAGGGTATTCGCGCGATTTTTCGCCCAGGTGATGCCATGCGTGTACTGTCCCACCAAAGACCAGGTGTTACCGAACGAAAGCGTTCCGCGCACTTCGCCGAATATCGTTTGCGCTCCCGAAACGCTCAGCGCGCCATTGGACGCGCCGCCCAAAAGATTGCCGTGCTCCTCAAGAAGCCCTAGTTTGACGCCGACACCAAAGTCTCTGCCCCGAAAGCCAAGCTGTAGCTGCGAACTTTCGCTGTTGACGCCGTACATCTTC
>JAYNKS010000228.1:0-428 GCA_038111345.1 Gammaproteobacteria bacterium
GTTCTGTGCCGCGGATGACACATTTCGTTTCGATCCAAAAAGTAAGACCCTTGTATCTCGCAAAAAAGAAGGCGCGCTTTTCCTGTGGGGTACTGATCGGCTGGGACGCGATCTGCTGTCTCGTATCATTTATGGCTCCAGGATTTCGTTGACCATTGGCCTAGTCGGCATTGCGGTCAGTTTTGTTCTGGGTATCGTCATCGGCGGTCTGGCGGGCTACTTCGGGGGCTGGATCGATGCGTTGGTGCAACGCATCATAGAAATATTGCGGTCGTTTCCCGAGATTCCCCTTTGGATGGCCCTGTCCGCCGTGCTTCCAGTGACCTGGAGCCCCCTGCTCATATTCCTCGGTATCACGGTGATTTTGGCGCTGCTCGACTGGACCGGCCTCGCGCGTGCCGTACGGTCGAAATTAATGGCCCTAAGAG
>JAYNKS010000228.1:438-2819 GCA_038111345.1 Gammaproteobacteria bacterium
GAGGACTACTGTACCGCGGCACAACTGCTGGGCGCCAAGCCGCGTCGAATCATCGGGCGCCACCTCCTTCCAGGATTTATGAGTCATCTAATCGCATCTGCCTCATTATCGATACCCGGAATGATTCTCGGCGAAACCGCGCTGAGTTTTCTCGGTCTCGGGCTGCGCCCACCCATTACCAGTTGGGGGGTTCTACTGAACGAGGCGCAAAACATTAATGTGGTCGCACTTTATCCATGGTTAATGCTGCCGGTGGTCCCTGTGATTATTATCATCTTGGCCTTCAACTTTTTTGGGGATGGCTTGCGTGATGCCGCTGATCCCTACAAGACCTGAGGAGGGTCGCACCGATGGCCGTTACCATTCCTGAAAACTACGTCAGCGGCGGTTTCGCGATGGAATATGAAGTGCCGTGGATGACCCCTGGCGCTGTGCGAAAACTTGACGAACTGCTTCGACCGTCCGATCAGGTTATCGAGGTAGGCACAGGTGGATCCACGCTCTTTTTTGCGAGAAGAGCTCAGTCGGTCATCGGGATTGAGCCCGCGGTTGACTGGGCTGACACCGTCGTGAGTGAGGCTCAATCGAGAGGTATCTGCAATGCCCACATCATTGCTGAGCCCAACCCACAGGCGGTTCTCAAAATCGCAGGTCGCCTGGGAGGCTGCACCGTGCTCTCTGTGGATCCCGATGACGGGTATGACCGCGATCAGCTTCAGGAGATACTGGCCCACCGCGCGGGCGATCAGCTCGAAGTCGTCGCGATGGACAACTACGGCGCCGAAAGCCTCTTCTCCCGCTCATTCGACTGGACAAACGATCAGGTCATTGACTCCCTACCCGGCACAGGGTGGGAGGGCGAATCCTTTAACGATCCCAAATGGCGAGGTCACGGCACTCGGGTATTCTGGCGACGTCGCTAATGCGTTTTCGCTTGCCCTAAGCGCCCTCATCCAGCCGCTTGCTGGCGTAACGACCCGGAGCGGCCTCGATGACCGGGAACGCTTTTCTAGCACCAGGTTTTCGCGCCTTCACCGAGGCGCTGGAAAAAGAACCGACCCAGTCCTGCCAATCCGGCCACCAGGAGCCTTCTTTCTTCGACGCACTCTTCAGCCAGGCCTCCGCCTCGCCTTCAGGGCGTTGAGAACTAATCCAATGGCCGTACTTCTTTGCCGCTGGAGGATTGACCACGCCCGCAATGTGGCCAGAGCCGGACAGCACGAAACGGACGGGGCCCTTGAAAAGGGTTGCCCCTTCGAACGTGGAACGCCAGGGCGCAATGTGGTCCTCATAGGTCGATAAGAAGTACGTGGGTGTCTCAATCGACGATACATCGATTGGCACGCCTGCGAGCGTCATGCCGCCGCAATCCTTGAAGCGATTTTCCAGATACATGGTGCGCAGGTATTCGCTGTGCATTTTTGCCGGCATGCGCGTGGAGTCAGAGTTCCAGTACAAAAGATCGAACGCGAGCGGCTCATCGCCCATCAGGTAATTGTTGATGACGAAGGACCAGATCAGATCGTTCGAGCGCAACATGTTGAAGGTGGTCGCCATATCACCACCATCGAGATAGCCGTCTTGTTCCATCTTCTTTTCAAGGCTTTGAATCTGATCCTCGTCGATGAACACGCCAAGATCCCCCGGATGAGCGAAATCAATCATCGTGGTGAGAAAGGTCGCGCTAGCGACCCGTTTGTCCTGCGACGTCGAGTGCAAATAGGCGAGCGTAGCGGAGAGCAGCGTACCGCCGAGGCAATAGCCGATGACGTTTGACTGGGACGATCCACTGATCGCTTCCATGGTATCCAACGCCGCGATCGGACCTTCAAGCAGGTAATCTTCAAAGCCCTTGTGTGCCAGGGACTTGTCCGGATTCACCCATGAGATCACAAACACCGTGTGTCCCTGGTCCACGAGCCAGCGGATAAATGAGTTTTTCGGCTGTAAATCGAGAATGTAATACTTATTGATCCAGGGCGGGATGATCAGAAGCGGCGTTCGACTGACGCTCGCAGTGGTTGGCTCGTACTGAATGAGTTGGATCAGGTCATTTTCAAAAACAATCTTGCCCGGCGTAACCGCGACATTCTCCCCGAGCGTAAACGCCTCGGTATCGACCATTCGGGTTTTCAGGCGGCCCTCGCCACGCTCCAGATCATCAAGAATGTTCTGGAAGCCTTTTACCAGGTTCTCACCCTTGCTCTCCATAGTCTTTTTCAAGACGTCCGGATTAGTGAGGGCGAAATTCGTAGGCGCCATCGCGTCAACAAACTGCTTCGTGTAGAAATTAATCTGCTCTTTCTTCTTCTCGTCGACGCCTTGTGTCGATGCCGTTGCCGCCATCACATATCGAGAAGCCAAAAGATAAGACTGTTTGA
>JAYNKS010000229.1:0-2065 GCA_038111345.1 Gammaproteobacteria bacterium
GTTCGCCGATAAGCACCGGGTTGTTTTTTGTGCGGCGTTGCAGCACCTGAATCGTGCGGCGAATCTCCTCATCCCGCCCAATCACCGGATCTAAGCGACCCTGCTCGGCCCGCTCGGTCAGATCAATCGAATACTTTTCGAGCGCGTCGCGTTGCTCTTCGGCGTTGGGGTCATTGACGGCCTCACCGCCCCGAACCTCGTCGATGGCCTTTTCTACCGCCCCTTTCACTACACCGACCGCTTTTAGTGTCTCAGTCAATTTGCCGCCGTCCTGAAGTGCAGCGAGAATGAAAAGTTCGCTCGAGATAAACTGATCGCCACGCTTTTGCGCAAGCTTGTCGGTCAGGTTCAAGGCCCGCGCCAGATCATTAGAGATCTGGACATCGCCACCGGTGCCCTCCACCTTTGGCAAGCCGTCGATCAATTCGCCCAAGCGCGAGCGCAAGGCCTGGGTATTGGCGCCGGCCCGGGTTAACAACGAGCGCACACTCCCCCCGTCCTGATCCAGAAGCGACACCATAAGATGCGATGGTTCGATAAATTGATGATCCCTTCCCAGTGCAAGACTCTGAGCATCAGCCAGAGCCAGCTGGAATTTCGTTGTCAGTTTGTCCATTCTCATATCGAGTTGCGTCCTTTTAGAAAGTAAGCGTCCGTTTCACGGGCCGCCTCGCCATTTAGGTTTTACCCGATAAAATATGGGGGTAAACTGCACGTTATCAAGACAAGATCGCGCCTTCCTTTACGGTTTATTTACGGGATGACGCGACGTTTGACCTCAATTTTTGATCCCACGCACACCAGCAGCCTTTATAGCCATGCATGCTCATCCGAGCCAGGAAGAGATTGATCAGCAGGTGCGTGCAGCACTCCAGGAGGACGTGGGTTCAGGCGATCTCACAGCAACGCTAGTACCTTTGAAACAAACGGCGCGAGCGACCTTGATCAGCCGAGAGGCGGCGGTGGTCTGTGGAAACGCGTGGATCCAAAGCGTGTTTCGTGAGCTTGATCCAGAGGTTTCGATTGAATTTCGTCTTGCCGATGGCGATGCCATTCAGTCGGGTGAAACCTGGTGCATCCTGTCGGGTCGGGCCCGTGGCATCCTGACTGGGGAGCGTACCGCGCTCAATTTTGCGCAACTCCTGTCAGGCACTGCGACCGCCGCACGTCGGATGGTCGACGAAACGGTTGGCACAAAGGCCCGACTTCTGGACACCCGAAAGACCATTCCTGGTCTGCGCCTAGCCCAAAAATATGCCGTGCGCTGCGGCGGCGCCTCCAATCACCGTATTGGCCTATACGACGGCATTCTCATAAAAGAGAACCATATCCGCGCCGCAGGCTCTATTCGCGCCGCTGTGAGCCTTGCTTTGAAACAGGGCAAAACCTGCCCAATGGTCGAAGTAGAAGTTGAAACTCTCGACGAATTGAAAGAAGCGCTTGCGGCTGGCGCACCACGCATTCTTCTCGATAACTTTTCGCTGGATGAGATGCGCGCCGCTGTGACGATAGCAGCCGGTAGGGCAGAACTAGAGGCATCAGGGGGAGTAACGATGGACACCGTGCGCGCCATTGCCCAGACGGGCGTGGACTTCGTCTCCTGTGGACAAATGACGAAAGATGTACGGGCTACTGACCTCAGCCTTCAGTTCGCCTTTGACGAAACCGCCTCAAGCCACTGATCAAGCTGCTCCGCCGACACGGGTCCGACATGGCTCTTGAGCAAGTGCCCATCGGGTGACAATAAAAAAGTAGAGGGCAATCCTTTAAGCGGCTCAAGAGGAAGAATCGGCTCATCCCCGATGAGCAAAATCGGGTAGTTGATCTTGAACTCTTGCGCAAACGAGCGAATCTGCTCAGTGGGCGTTTTTTCAAATGCGATACCCAAAATCTCTACTGCGCCGATGTACCTCTCCCGAAAGGCGATCAACTCCGGAATCTCACGGATGCACGGACCGCACCAGGTAGCCCAAAAGTTGACCACCACCCAACGACCGCGATAGTCCGATGCCGAGCGGGTCTCGCCCATCAAATCGGTTAGCGTAAAATCAACGATGATCGGCGG
>JAYNKS010000229.1:2075-2806 GCA_038111345.1 Gammaproteobacteria bacterium
TCACGACCCCGAGAAGCAAACGGATTCTTTTATTAACCCACCAAACCCCAAAAAAAGCTCGATCAGACACGTCCGCCGTGCTCGTCGCGATCTGACGACTCGTTGTCAAACTCGTCCTCCTTATCCGCTCCACAAAGAAGCGTCGTTGACTTGTATCTCCAAATCGCCCGCCATCATCCGAGCGCCCGAAAGATTCGCACCGCTCAAGTCTGCGCCGTCCAGTACGGCAAAACGTAGGTCAGCGTCCAACAGTACCGCATAAGCGAGGCGAGCGCCGCGCAAATCGGCCCGCAGCAAAATGGCATTATCCAGTCGGGTGCGAGGATCATAAAGACAGGTCAGCTCTTTTACCTTTCGACGCTCTTCGCTTGTAAATGTTGTGGCATAAGCCATCTGATGAAAAAACTTGCTCACGCGAGGGTGACTCTGCAGAGCCAGGTCCGCTTGGCGGAGAATGGCATCGGTAAGATTCGCACCGATCAAGCACGATCGACTCAGTCGCGCGCCGGTCAGATCAGCGCCAGACAGGTCCACACCGCTTAGATCTGCATCCTCGAGATTCGCATACGCCAAATTCGCTCCCGAGAGAGACGCTTCTCTGAGATCAAGATCTGAAAGATCAGCACCCTTGAGGTCGCTACCCATCTCAACTCGCGTTTCGATCGATTTCAGATTTCGCTGCTGTGGCATGAGAGGATCCCCGACGGGACGGCATGCGCTAGGCATCTATC
>JAYNKS010000230.1:0-2805 GCA_038111345.1 Gammaproteobacteria bacterium
CCCCGCGCTTTGGCAGATTGGCCTTTTTAGTGGCATCGATGACCGGGCCTGCGGTGCCGCCACACAGTTCCAGGACAAGTTGTGTCGCTCGGGCCATTGCCTTTAAGGGTAAATTGAAATCCACACCACGCTCGAATCGGTGGGAGGCATCCGTATTGAGACTAAAGGCCCGCGCCGTCCGGGCAATGGTCTGCGGATCAAAGAATGCCGCTTCCAGAAAAATCGACTCAGTCTTCTCGCTGATCATGCTCCCCGCACCGCCTTTGATCCCCGCGAGGGCAACAGGACCTGATGCGTCGGTGATCACGAGGGACGCGTCATCCAGTATGACTTTTTGGCCGTCCAGAAGGGTCAGCCGCTCTTTTGGTGCGGCCATGCGAACCCCGATCGCTCCGTTCAGGCGATCGTTATCAAACGCATGCATGGGCTGGCCGAGTTCAAGCATCACGTAGTTCGTGATATCGACCAGCGCGTCAACGCTGCGAAGCCCCGATCGACGAAGACGCTCGCGCATCCAGTCCGGGCTTTTTTGATCTTTTTGAACGCCTCGAATAACCCGACCGACGTATCTCGGGCAGCCGTGCGGTGCGTCTAACTCAACCTCCCGACTGTTGTCGATCCTCGCGCTGGTTGTCTTTACGGTCTGCTTCACAAGCGCGCCCCCCGTGACCGCCGCGGTCTCTCGAGCGATCCCCAGCATACTGAGGCAATCCCCGCGATTTGGCGTCAACTCCACCTCAAAGACTTGATCCGGAAGATCGAGTGCCGTATTCACGCTGATTCCGACGCTCAGCGTTTGATCCCATTCGATAAGTCCGTGGGACTGCTCTTCAAGCCCCAGCTCGGCCTCCGAGCACAGCATGCCCTCTGAGGCGTGGCCGCGGATCGTCTTTGCCTCGATTTGAACGCCACCCGGCAGTTCGCTTTTGGGGCCGGCGTAGGCGGTCATCATGCCGGGTCTTACATTAGCGGCTCCGCACACGACTTTGACGGGTTTCTTTTTACCCGTCGCAACCGTACAGATCGACAGGCCGCTGGCGTTCGGATGCGGAATGACGTCTTCGACCCGGGCGACAATCACGCCTTTTGAGAGCCCGCTCAACGACTCCACAGGGCCCGCTTCGATACCCGCACGGGTTAAAAGCGCCGGTAATTCGGTGAAGTCCTGGCGGAAGCTAACCAGACGACGAAGCCAATTTTCGCTGATGATCATCAAGGCAATCCTCAGGCGAACTGTTCGAGAAACCGAATCTCGTTTTCAAAAAAGGTCCGAAGGTCGTTCACTCCATAGCGCAACATGGCCAGGCGCTCGATGCCGAGTCCAAAGGCGTAGCCGGTATAGGCTTCGTTATCGATCCCAACCTGATCAAATACGGCTGGGTGGACCATTCCACAGCCCAGCACCTCGAGCCAGCCCGTGTGACCACAGATGCGGCAGCCCTCGCCCTCGCAGAACACGCAACCCATATCCACCTCCGCCGAGGGCTCGGTGAAGGGAAAAAACGAGGGTCGAAAACGAACCGGTAAGTCGCGTTCAAAAAACTCCTGCAGAAAAAAGATCAAAACGCCTTTAAGGTCAGCGAACGAGACGTCTTTATCTACGGCAAGACCCTCTACCTGGTGAAACATCGGCGTATGCGTCACATCCGAATCGCAGCGGTACACCCGTCCGGGTGCGATAACCTGCAGCGGAGGCTGATGCGTCTCGAGGTAGCGAATCTGGACCGGCGAGGTGTGCGTCCTGAGCACGGTGCTGGGCGAGACATAAAACGTGTCGTGCATGGCGCGTGCCGGATGATTTTTGGGGATGTTCAGCGCCTCAAAATTATGAAAATCATCCTCAATCTCGGGACCATGAGCGATATCAAATCCAGCCCGGGAAAAGATTTTTTCAATGCGTCGCAGAGTGCGGGTAATCGGATGCAAGGCGCCGGTCCGCATCCCGCGACCCGGCAGGGTCACATCTACCCGCTGGGCCGCGATCGCCGCCTCGGCCTCCTCCGCTTGTATCGCCAGCCCTCGGGCTTCGAGCGCGCTGGTCAACTCGGAGCGGATCCGGTTGACCGAGGCACCAAAGGCACTGCGTTCTTCAGCCGGCAGGCTGCCGATCTGCTTCAGTTGCGTCGTCACCGAGCCTTGCTTGCCTAGCAGCGCAACGCGAACGGCTTCGAGTTCCCTCGACGTCTGCGCGCTCTCGATGTCGGCCTGCCCTTTCTCAAGGATCGTCGACAGGTCCTGATGGGCGCTTACGGTCATGGGTTTTGGCGTGAGGGAAATAAAAAAGGGGAAAAGGTGCTGTTTGCCTTTTCCCCTTCTCGTACGGCGCCCTGTGGGGAGCGCCCGACTATCAACGGTTAGGCTGCCAGCGCGGCTTTGGCGCGTTCCGCCAGTGCCGCAAAACCACCTTGGTCATTAACTGCCATATCCGCAAGGATCTTACGGTCCACCAGAATATTGGCTTTACCCAACCCGTCGATCAGACGGCTATAGCTGAGATCATGAATACGCGCGGCGGCGTTAATACGCACAATCCACAGCGCCCGCCACCGGCGCTTGCGCTGACGGCGATCACGGTACGCGTACTGGCCGGCCTTCATGACGGCCTGCTTGGCTACCCGATAAACGTTCTTTCGCGCGCCACGATACCCCTTGGCGCGGGCAAGGACCTTATTGTGACGGGCTCGGGCGGTGACGCCTCTTTTTACTCTGGGCATGGTGTTAGCTCTTGTCTTGGTTCAGGACAACCTGAACGAAAAATGCGTTGCTCATACAGCGACAGGATCTTGCGACAGGACCGCCCTAGGC
>JAYNKS010000231.1:0-2758 GCA_038111345.1 Gammaproteobacteria bacterium
CTATAGCACACCCCCGGGGCAGGTTTACCAAGCGGTCGAAGCTCCCAAGGGAGAGTTTGGTATTTACATTGTGTCAGACGGAGCGAACAAGCCGTATCGACTCAAGATCAGGGCCCCCGGCTTTGCTCACCTTGCCTCGCTCGACGAGATGGCGCGCGGCCACATGCTCGCTGACGTTGTGGCCATTATCGGAACTCAGGATATCGTTTTTGGAGAAATCGACCGATGAGCAGTAGCGTTTTGTCAGCGGCAGTTATCGAAAAAGTCGAGACCGAGGCAGGGAAATACCCATCCCGACGCGCAGCGGTTAAGTCCGCGCTCCGTTATGCCCAGGCGGAGCATGGCTGGGTCACAGAAGACGTCGTATCCGCGGTCGCGGAGCTTTTGAATCTCAAACCCATCGAGGTTTTCGAAGTCGCGACGTTTTACGATATGTTCTATACCCGACCGGTGGGTCGGCACCCCATTCGGGTGTGCACGAATGTGTCCTGCAAGTTAAGAGGCGCTGATCGGGTTGTCCAGAGCTTGTGCGCGACGCTGAACGTTGAGTTAGGAGAGGTAACGGCAGATGGCCGGTTTACCGTGCTCGAGGCGGAATGTCTGGGCGCGTGCGGGGGAGCCCCCATGATGGCTGTCGGTAATGATTACCATGAGGATTTAGACCCGGATACGGTTTCAGCTTGCCTGGCGAACTACTCATGAGTGACAGCCGGGAAGTTCGGGTGTGCTTACCCCCCCAGGGGGCAGAATCCCCCTGGACCTTATCTTCTTACCGTTCCCGCGGGGGTTACGCCGCTTGGGAAAAGGTGCTTCGCGAAAGCACGCCAAGAGAAGAATTGATTGAGACGGTTAAAGCCTCCGGCCTAAGGGGGCGTGGTGGCGCGGGATTCCCCACAGGACTGAAACTGAGTTTTATGCCGCGCAATGCGGATGGTCAGAAATATATTGTCTGCAATTCCGACGAGAGTGAGCCAGGCACCTTTAAAGATCGGGACATTCTTCGATTCAACCCGCATCAGGTTATCGAGGGTATGGCGCTTGCTGGGTACGCAATCGGCGCAACGGTGGGATACAACTATATCCGCGGTGAATACTACGAACCGTGGAGTCGTTTTGAATCGGCCCTGTCAGAGGCGCGGGAGGCGGGCTTGATCGGAAGCGATCTGCTGGGATCCGGAATCGATTTTGAGTTGCACTCCCAAAGGGGGGCGGGGGCGTATATCTGCGGCGAAGAGACAGCCCTTCTTGAGTCATTGGAGGGCAAGAAAGGCCAACCGCGATTCAAGCCGCCGTTTCCGGCGCAGGTCGGTGCCTTTGGCAAACCCACCACTATTAACAATACGGAAACCCTTGCCTCCATACCGCCTATCATCCGAAACGGAGCCGAGTGGTTCTCGGGGATGGGCGTAGCGAACGCCGGCGGCACAAAAATTTTCTCCGTCTCAGGCCACGTCAATAAACCTGGAAATTATGAAGTGCCCCTGGGCCTGCCCTTTGAGGAGCTGCTAGACATGGCGGGTGGTGTGCTGAAAGGGCGCCTGCTGAAAGCCGTGATCCCCGGTGGGTCTTCGGTGCCTGTGGTCCCGGGAGAGCTGATGATGACGGCAACCATGGACTATGACGGGCTATCGAAAGTGGGGTCGGCACTCGGTGCGGGATCGGTCATCGTGATGGATGACTCGACCTGTATGGTTTCTGTTCTAGAGCGCATTTCGTACTTCTATTTCGCGGAATCCTGCGGTCAATGCACCCCGTGCCGAGAAGGGACAGGCTGGCTCTATCGGATGCTCAAGCGGATTCGTGAGGGGAAAGGCCAATTCTCTGATATTGATCAGTTGAAGGCGGTTGCTGACCGGATCGAGGGTCGAACGATCTGCGCGCTTGGCGACGCGGCCGCGTGGCCGGTACAGAGTTTCCTCAAGCATTTTCGTGCCGAATTCGAGGCCATGATTCCGAATTATTCGGAACAGCCTAAACAGTCCGAACAATCCGAACAGAGAGTAGCGTAGTGGACGCGCCTTCTACGGTTACCCTGACAATTGACGGGCGAGAGGTCACGGCCCGTCCAGGCAGCATGATCATCCAGGTGGCCGATGACGTCGGCGTCTATATTCCGCGGTTCTGTTATCACCCAAAACTGTCTATCGCGGCAAACTGCCGTATGTGTCTGGTTGAGGTAGAGAAAGCGCCCAAGCCGCTGCCTGCCTGCGCCACGCCGGTGAGCGAGGGAATGGTCGTGAGGACACGCTCGACGATTGCCGTTGAGGCGCAGCAAGGCACAATGGAGTTCCTCCTCATTAACCATCCTTTGGACTGCCCGGTCTGCGACCAGGGCGGAGAATGTCCGCTTCAGGATCAGGCGATGGGTTACGGACAGGACTACTCACGCTTCGAGGAGCAAAAGCGGGTCAAGGATGCGCTCGATCTTGGCCCCTTGGTCGCGACCGCAATGACCCGCTGTATCCATTGCACGCGATGTGTGCGCTTCGGTCGGGAGGTCGCTGGAACCATGGAACTGGGAGCGACGGGTAGGGGCGAGGACATGACGGTCGAGACCTATCTTGGGGGTTCTGTAGATAGCGAGGTATCGGGAAATATTATTGACCTGTGTCCGGTCGGCGCGCTGACCTCCAAGCCTTACCGGTTTAGCGCAAGGCCCTGGGAGTTGATGAGTCACGCTGCCATCAGCCCCCATGACAGTCTTGGCTCGAACCTTAATCTTCAGACGGTTCAAAGAAATTTGAAGCGGGTGGTTCCG
>JAYNKS010000232.1:0-2752 GCA_038111345.1 Gammaproteobacteria bacterium
GCTTACGGTACTTTCGTCTGAGAATGTACGAAGCTGCACGCCCAATCGATCAATGAATGAGTTGGCGAGCTCTGTGTTGATCATGTTGCCCTCTTCGTCACGAACCGTGATCGAAGGGCCGCTGCGGATAAGCTCCAACGTCACGGAAAAAATAATCGGATCGCTTAGCCAGGGAAGCCAGTCCGTCCACCCGCCGTTTTGCTCGGGTTGCTCAGTTCCATAGTGAATGCGCAGCACCCCGTTATCCTGTCGTCGGGAGACTATGTGCACTCCCATGTTGAGAGCCGCCGTCTCGAGGCGCTGCCAACTGTTTTCCATGGTGTCGCTAATAAGAAGTACCTTTTGGCCGTCAGACGCGGTGATGTTTAGTACGCCTTGTTCGACAAGGCTTTGCGCCAGTTTTTGATCTCGGGCCTCGCGAAACGCTTCTATGCTGAGATCAAGTGTGGCTGAGTATTTCTCGCGCCACTCCATAAAATCCTGAAAATCGGCCATCTGCTGAAATTTCTGAAATTCAGCATACTGGTCGCGCTCGGCTTGAGAGGCGTCTCGGGCGGCAGCCGAGAACTGCTCGCTGCCCGGTGTAGCTGTCGGCGCTGTGAGATCGGGCGGAATCTCAAGTTGGGTCGTTCGGTCCCAGGCAGGTTTGCTCGTTTTTACCTCTTGAGTAGAACCGCAACCCACGAGCGATAAGATGCTCCCAATAAAGAGCAGACGGATGATCAGCGCGCTGGGGTTCATAAGAGGCGGGTGTCCTAACAACACGACGGGCGTTTTTGAGAGCCCTCATTATAATGGGATTGATTTTGGAGGAGTGTGTTTCGGATAACGGGTAGCAGCCTTAATTGATCATTAACGACTCAAGTTTGAGGATCAGCGGGCTTTTACTGGCGGGTGGACGGGCGCGGCGCATGGGCGGCGAAGATAAAGGCTTGATGACCTTGGACAACAAGCCGCTTGTGCAATGGGGCCTTGATCGATTGGGCCCTCAAGTCGACGAGATACTCATCAGTGCAAATCGGAATCACGATCAGTACAAAGCGCTCGGTGTGAAGGTTATTTCGGATAGCATCGATGGTTTTGCTGGCCCGCTGGCTGGCTTTTTGACAGGCCTTGTCCACGCCTCGCAAGACTGGATGGTAACGGTTCCCTGTGACTCGCCGTTGATCGAAGATGACTATGTAGCCCGAATGGGGTCATTGATCACGAGTGACGCTATCGATGTGACGGTAGCTCACGACGGGCTGCGACTACAGCCGGTGTTTATGCTCCTTCATAGACGCGTGCATGACAGTCTAAGACGCTTTCTTGATTGTGGGGAACGCAAGATTGATAAATGGCTTGAAGAGGTGAGATGGGCGCCCGTTGATTTTTCGGACAGCCCCAATATGTTCCTGAATGCGAATACACATGAGGATCTGGAGAGTCTTGAGCGCCTGGTACGAGCGTCTCGAGCGATTGAGAGCGACTGATGAGTTCCGATGGCCGTGATGGCTCGGATAGAATAAACAGACCTCACTTATGTCAGTTCTGAGCGCATGAAGAGAGTATGAAAATGGATTTCCTGAGAGATGCCGAACAACTGCGCGAAATCAATTTTAGAGATAACCCGGACGTCGCTCTTGGCGTGCTTCGGCAAATGGCGGACCGCCTGGCCCTTGCGATTGAAACGGTCGAGTCCTTGCGGCGCGAGCGAACTCGGTAGCACCTCTGAGTAGTAGCGTGGACGGGGCGCGATTCGAGAGATTGTGGCGACAGGCAGGAGGCGGGTCTGAATCACAAGAGGTATTTAGCGAGCTGTATACGCTTTACACGGGCCCTGATCGTTTCTACCACAGTCTGGAGCACATAGGGCGTTGTCTTGCGCACTATGATCGGGCAACGCCAGAGCTCGGCGTTCATTCGGCGGTCGAGATGGCCATCTGGTGCCACGATGTGGTCTATGACACTGGCGCTTCGGATAATGAGGCAAGAAGCGTCGAGTGGTTTTCGTCACGTGGCAAGGGGTCTCTGAGCTCAGCCTACCTAGAAGAGGTGAGCGAGATCATTCTGGCCACGCGACATACCGTCGCGCCGAACAATAGCAGCGCGCAGTTCATGGTCGACGTTGATTTGGCCGGCTTAGGCCAGTCGTGGGACGCGTTTTTTGCAGATACGCAGAACCTGTTTAAAGAGGCAGGGTCAAAAACCAAGGCGAACTTTTACCGCTCCCAGTGTGCCTTTCTACAGAATCTCGCAAACCGGCCCTTTATATTTTCAACGCCGCATTTTCGCTCGGCTTATGAGCAGACGGCACGCGATAATATCGCCCGGTTGGTTCAAGAGGCGTCGTCGTCCAGTTACGGGTCTAACGACTTGGCTGTCTGACAGACGACAAGATATCTCGAGCTTTATTCATGTTTGAAAAGATATTGATTGCGAACCGTGGGGAGATTGCCTGTCGGGTTATTCGCACCGCAAAGCGTTTAGGCGTTGGCACGGTCGCCGTGTATTCGGAGGCGGATCAAGAGGCGCTGCATGTGGCGATGGCGGACGAGTCGGTGCTGATTGGACCTGCCCCCTCAAGCGACAGTTACCTGGTCGTTGATCGGATCATTGATGCGTGTCGTCAAACCGGGGCGCAAGCGGTCCATCCGGGGTACGGTTTTCTGTCGGAGAACCCGATCTTGTTTGCCGGTCTCGAGGCTGAGGGAATCGTATTTATTGGACCCTCGAAAAAAGCAATCGAAGTGATGGGCGACAAGATCGCATC
>JAYNKS010000233.1:0-2744 GCA_038111345.1 Gammaproteobacteria bacterium
TTGATTCAGGGGCATCGTCGGCAGGCCAGTTGGGCCGCGAGCGGCATGGAAAAAGGCTCTCCCCTCTTTCCTGCCCCCGCCATAAAAGAAGCCGTGCCCATGCTGCGGGCGCCGCACGCGGGAGAATCCGTTTGCGCCGATTACGCCAGCATCGGGCTCACGCTGGGACCGCATCCGCTAGCGCTTTTGCGTGAGCATCTGAAAAAACGCGGTCTGCTCAATAGCGCTACCGTCCGCCAAAAAACCGATCGCTGTTTTATCCACACCGCTGGGATTGTCACGAGCCGTCAGCGGCCCTCAAGCGCCAATAACGTAACCTTTGTGACTCTTGAAGATGAAACCGGTCACATGAATCTGATTGTTTGGGAAAAACTCGCCGAGCGCCAGCACCAGACGCTGGTCGGCTCACAGTTGCTGGGTGTGTATGGGCAAGTACAGCGCGAGGGCGACGTGATTCACATCGTGGCACATCGCCTTAAAGACTATTCATCCCTTTTGGGCAGCCTGATGACCCGAAGCCGCGACTTTCATTAGGCCTAACAACTGGCTAGGCCATTGAGGACCGTAGACGCGTCCGATTAATCGAGCGTTGATTTGATCCCGTTTGCCGCGCAGGCCGCCTGAACGGTATTGCGCAAAAGACAGGCAATGGTCATGGGCCCGACGCCGCCCGGCACCGGTGTGATCGCACCGGCGACCGCCTCTGCCGAGGCGTAATCCACGTCCCCTACGAGTCGCGTCTTTCCCGCGTCGCCTTCTACGCGGTTAATACCCACATCGATAACCACCGCGCCCGGTTTCACCCAATCTCCCGGAATCATCTCCGCACGCCCCACTGCCGCGACGAGAATATCCGCGGCGCGGCACACCTGCGCAAGATCCCTGGTTCGCGAATGCGCCACCGTGACAGTACAGCTTTCAGCCAACAAAAGTGCCGCCATCGGCTTACCGACGATATTCGACCGACCCACAACCACGGCGTTTTTACCGGACAAATCGCCCAACTCGTCCTTCAAGAGCATGAGACAACCAAACGGCGTGCAAGGCACAAGCCCCGCTGCGCCGGTCGAAAGCCGGCCCACATTCACAAGATGAAAACCATCCACGTCTTTGTCGGGATCAATGGCGTTGATCACTGCGTGCGAATCGATCTGCGGGGGTAGCGGCAGCTGGACCAGAATGCCGTGCACATCAGGATCAGCATTGAGCTGATCAATCAGCGTTAGCAGTTCGGCCTCACTCGTCGTGTCAGGCAGCTTGTGCTCGAATGAGCGCATGCCGGCCTCGAGTGTCTGTTTGCCCTTGTTGCGCACATATACCTGACTTGCCGGATCCTCACCCACCAGAACCACAGCAAGGCCGGGTATCAGTCCGTGGTCCTTGTGGAGATCGGCAACCGCCTGCCCGACCCGCTCTCGCAACTTCTCGGCAAATGCCTTGCCGTCAATTTTTTTCGCCATGGGATCTGCCTTGGTGACTTTTGTAAAAGAGCGCGCCCAGAAGCGCGCTACCGGATCAGGCCGCGCTGACCTGCACGGCGCAGTATTTCACTTCTGCAATCTTGCCTACCGGATCGAGCGCCGCATTGGTCAGCAAATTGGCCGCCGCTTCGTGATAGCAGAACGGAATGAACACCTCCCCGGGGCGCATGCCGCTGTCGGCGCGGGCAAGCGCGACGACTTCGCCGCGCCGTGAGGCCACCTTGATGGCACCGCCCTCTGTTACGCCGAGCTTCTTGAGATCCTCAGGGTGCGCGCTCACGACGGGCTCGGGCTCGATGGCGCTTAGGACCTGCGAGCGTCGAGTCATGGAGCCCGTGTGCCAATGCTCGAGCTGCCGACCGGTAATCAGCACAAACGGAAACTCCGTATCAGGCAGCTCATTGGCGCTGAGCAGACTCGCCGGTACAAACTTGCCACGTCCGTCTGCCGTAGGAAAGTTCTCCTTGAACACCACGCCCTGCCCCGGATCATGGTCACCGGCACAAGGGTAGGTAATACTGTGCTGCGTCTCCAGACGATCCCAGGTCATGCCGGCAATGCTTGGCATGGCGCCGCGCATCTCCTCAAAGACATCTTTCGCATGCGGATAATCCCAGTCGAGCCCTAGCCGACGGGCAATCTCCTGAATGATCCATAGGTCCTGGCGCGCCCCGCCCGGGCAATCCAGCGCTTGACGCCCAAGCTGCACCCGTCGATCGGTGTTTGAGAAGGTGCCTGTTTTTTCAGGAAACGCCGAGGCCGGCAACAACACATCGGCAAAGGCGGCGGTCTCCGTAAGAAAGATATCCTGAAGCACAAGGTGATCCAGTGCTGCCAATCCGGCCCGGGAGTGATTAAGGTCCGGATCCGACATCGCCGGGTTCTCGCCCATGATGTACATACCCCGGATCTCACCCTCATAGGCTTTATCCATGATCTCAACGACTGTGAGTCCAGGATGAGGATCCAACTCGGCGTGCCAGTACCGGGCAAAAAAATCATTGGCTTCTTTGTTGTCTACACGCCGGTAGTCGGGGAACATCATGGGAATAAGCCCCGCGTCCGAGGCGCCCTGCACGTTGTTCTGACCGCGCAAGGGATGCAGCCCGGTGCCGGGTCTCCCGATATTGCCGGTCATCAAAGACAGGGCGATCAGGCAACGTGCGTTATCCGTGCCGTGCACGTGCTGACTGATACCCATGCCCCAGAAAATAATCGATGCCTTAGAGCGCGCGTAAGCCCGTGCACAGGCTCGAATAACAT
>JAYNKS010000234.1:0-2742 GCA_038111345.1 Gammaproteobacteria bacterium
TCGGCTTTCTGCGTCACTGCCGGACCCGGATCTTTTCAACCATTTTGTCTCGCAAAACGTATCGATCTGTGCTGCCTATGAGGGACGCGAATTCTCCCGCGCTATTCGCGAAATCATGGCCCTTGCCGATATGGCGAATCAGTATGTCAACGATCAGCAACCCTGGGTCGTTGCTCGCGATGAAAATCGCGCAGCAGAGCTGCAAGGCATCTGTACGCAGGCCTTGAATCTGTTCAGAGTGCTAATGATCTGGCTGGCCCCGGTGGTACCCCGTCTCGCCGAACGAAGTGCCGATTTCTTGCAATGTCCCATTGGCCACGGCGCCACATTACACCAACTTACTGAACCGCTGACCGATCATGAGATAGGGATCTTCACCAGGCTCCTTGATCGGGTGGATCTGGACAAAGCACAAGCTATTCTGGAGACGTCGCAAAATATGACAACGCAGACTGACGCACCCCAAGCCGGTCATCTCACCGACGAACCCATCAATGAACAGATTTCGATAGATGAGTTCCTCAAGATAGACCTTCGCGTAGCACACGTACAACACGCCGAGTCCGTTGAAGGCGCGGACAAACTCATCAAATTGACCCTTGATCTTGGCGAGGAAACTCGGGAGGTCTTTGCGGGGATCAAAAAAGCCTATGACCCGGCCCGATTGATCGGACGGCAGGTCATTATGGTTGCGAATCTCGCGCCCAGGAAAATGCGCTTTGGGGTCTCGAACGGCATGGTGTTAGCCGCCTCCGGAAAAGACGACATCGGAGGCGTGTTTGTCTTGTGTCCGGATGAAGGCGCCCAGCCGGGCATGCGCGTCCGTTAAATCCCTTCGAACCGTGGGACCTGCTGAACCGCTACCTTCTCAGCGCGCTCTGTTTGATATCCCAGAGGGCGTGTGCTACCTCAACTGCGCTTACATGTCGCCCCTGCCTCGCCGATCCCTTGATGCAGGTCGGGAGGGGCTGCTCAAGAAAGGCAGACCCTGGCAGATTACACCCGATGATTTTTTTACGACAGCTAATGCGGTCCGCTTAGCAGCGGCCCAACTTTTTGGCGGGTCCGCTCAACATATCTCACTTACGCCATCAGCCAGTTACGGCATCGCCGTCGCGGCCCGGAACCTCACGATTCGATCCGGGCAGCGGATCATCCTACTGGCCGACCAATACCCCTCCAACGTCTATGCCTGGCGTACCGCCGCTCGGGAGAACGGAGCAGAGATCTGCACCATTGCGCGGCCCAAGGATGGAAACTGGACCCCTCACATTATCCGCCAAATCGATGAGCGAACAGCACTCGCAGCACTTCCACAATGTCACTGGACGGATGGCTCAATCATCGAGCTGGCAAAGGTTCGTGATGCGCTGGACGCAGTCGGTGCGGCCCTTGTCCTCGACCTGACTCAAAGCCTGGGAGCGATGACTTTCGACTTAGACCGCGTCCGGCCAGACTTCGCGGTCGCTGCAGCGTATAAATGGCTGCTAGGCCCATATTCGACGGGGATTCTTTACTCCGACATCAAATACCATTCGGGAGTGCCTATCGAGGAGCATGCCTATCCACGACGGGATGCGGTCGACTTTGCGAAGCTGGTTAACTACCGCGATGACTTCGAGCCTGGCGCCCGGCGTTTTGATGTGGGAGAAATGGCGAACTTTGCTTTACTGCCGGCATTGCTCAGCAGCCTTCAGCAGGTTAACGCGTGGGGCGTGGGGGCGATCGAGGCCAGCCTACGTAAGATTACGGACAAAGTCGCTCAACGCGCGCAAGCAATGGGCTTGCAGGTGCTTCACCCCGATTATCGCGCGCCGCATTTTCTCGGCATCCGATTCGAGCGCGCCATTCCCGATGATCTCCTCGGCGCGCTAAACAGACAGAATGTTTTCGTCAGCGTGCGCGGCGATTCATTACGTGTGACGCCGCACCTATTCAACGACGAGTCTGATATCGCTCAATTTTTTGAGGCCTTGCTTCCTTTTACGGATCAACGACAACCGCCTATCGTCGTCCAGCCATGATCGATCTATCCGCCCTTCTGCCCCAACTTCAATGCCAACGCTGCGGATTTGCTTCCTGCGACGCTTATGCAGATGCGATGCGTCTTGATAGGACTCCTGGAGACCGCTGCGCACCCGGCGGCTCCACGGTATTGCACAGGCTCAATCAAGCGCTTGGGCAGCAAAACCGTGAGATCGATCCTGCCTATTTCCATGAAACCATCGCCCGAGGTGTGGCAATCGACGAGAACAGTTGTATCGGTTGCGCGCTTTGTATCAAGGCCTGTCCCGTGGACGCCATCGTCGGCTCAGGAAAAGTGATGCACACCGTGATGTCAGAGGCGTGTACGGGGTGCGAACTTTGTCGACCGGTCTGTCCAGTCGATTGCATCACACCCACGTCCGTTTTTGAATTCGACTCGCCGGATGGGCTTGAGGAGTTAGCACATCAAAAGCCTGCGTTTAGAAAACAATGGCTACGTCAGCAGACCCGGTTGCAGAGCCGCCAGACCCCAGCCGTCGTCCCCGCAGATGATCGATCCGAACGGCAGCGGCAGATCAAAGCCAGCGTCGGTCGAGTCCGCGCGCGACGCCAGACAGACTCCCCGTAGGATGCTCTAATGAGTCTCGCAAAAAGGGTCGAGTTTTTTTCGCGGCTTTCGCAGGAAAATCCAAACCCCCAAACAGAGCTTAAATACCGGAGTCGATTTCAGCTCTTGATTGCGGTAATTATCTCTGC
>JAYNKS010000235.1:0-2734 GCA_038111345.1 Gammaproteobacteria bacterium
ACGTGCTGAATGACCTCCACATCGATGATCACTTTCTCGAAGGACGCCACTAGCCCCCCTTCAAGCCACCCCGCCGCATGATAAATGAGATTTCCGTTACCCATCACCCCGCCCCATAGGGCCATCATCGTCTCGTAGACACTCTGTGCATCTGCCGCATTGGAGGCGTTACAAGCGCTGGTTCGGTAGGGCAGTCGATACCGCCGCGCCATCTGGCCACCCGCAAGATTGGCCTTTGCGTTTTCCGGAGTCCCAAATGCAGGCGCTCCCGATCGCATATCGACGTTCGAGGTAAACCCGCCATAAACGACAGGGCTACCGGGATAAAACAGCTGAACCATCGCGATACCCAGCAAGGCCTCGGCATTCTGCTGGACCAATGCGTCATAGCACCCAAAAGAGTGAACGGCGTGACAATGACTGGCTGGCCGAACTCGGCAAGCGCCAGGGCGCCATCTGACATGGCCTCGTCAAGTTTCCTGGGCGAGTTGATGTTGATGTTCGCGATCAATCCCGGACTTTCACGCAGCCCGTCAACGTCTAGGCCGCGGGCCAGGGCGACCATCTCCACCGCATCCTTGACTCGCCCCCGGCCAATCGGAATCGCGGAGAAAATTTTGTCGCTCAACAGTAAGTTCGCTTCGTAACAATCCAGGTGGCGGGTCGACACCGCCAGATCAGTCGTCGCCACGGCCTGATTGCCAAACATACTGACCGCGTTAAACGCCTGTCCAAGACGAATCAACTGCTGATAGTCAGCAAAATTTCCAGCGCGTCGACCGTTGATCCGGTCGTGCACGTTCGGCGGACCGGATACCATGCCAAAGTAAATCCGGTTGCCGCCCAGATGAAGCGCATGCTTTGGGTTTCGCGGCGTCAGCGTAATCTCGCTCGGCGCTTTTCCAACGAGCGTCAAGACGAGATCCGGATCCACCTGAACGATGCCCCGATCATGGTCTACCCGAGCGCCCTCTTTCGCGAAGCGCTCACGCACCGTTCGGCTCATCACCTCGATGCCAGCATCTCGCAAAATGACTAAAGATGCCTCGTGAATCTCTTCAACCTGTTCCTCAGCCAGTGGGCCGATTGGGGGATAAGCGTGAGCCAGTGGGCCAAAAGGGACTTGCGGCAACCGCGCGCCGGCCGCCCGTTGGGCGCGACGCTGGCTGCGTATTTGGTTCCGCGCCTGGCGATTCACGTGAGAATCCAGAAAAGCTTAGATGGTGTTGATCCTACTCTGTCCCGGGGCATATGCAAGACGCCCATGGATCAAAAGGGGATGCTGAGGGCCTACACGGATTGCCTGAATCGAACGAACGAATGCGTAAAAAGCACACCGATGACAATCGTGCCTCCCGTAATCGATCGCATCCCGGGGTTCTCCCCTATCGCTAACCAGACCCAAAGCGGTCCCAGTACGGATTCCAGCAGGGTCAGCATCGCGGCCTCCGCCGAAGGCAGATACCGCGGCCCTATGGTCAAAAAGGCAATCGCGACGGGCAATATGATCAGACCCCCGATGAGAAGCCATGTCCATTGCAAAGCATCCATTGGGGGGAAGTCGGCAAAAAAAACCGAAACGCCTGCCGCCAACAGAAGGCCCAAGGTCGTTGCGGGCATCATGTTCGTTTCCTTGCGGCCGCGAATAATCGCAAACAGTAGGCCGAGGATGATCGTGTCAATAAATGCCAGGACATCACCCACCCAGCGGCCGCTCTCAAGGCTGCCGCTAGCGACGACAAAAAGACCGATGGCAACCCCGCCGATTGCCAGCTGGGTTACTCGCCCGATGCGCTCGCCAAAAAGGATTCGAGAAAACACCGCTGACGCCAGTGGAGTACATGCAAAAATGATCAAGACGTTAGCCGCCGAGGTGAAAGCGAACGCGGCATAAAACACAATCGAAGAAGCCGCCTGAACAAAGACAAAAAATACGCCCCATCGCCCCAGCGGTCGCAAGGCCCCCAGAAAACCCGTTTTTGTGAAAAACATATAAAAACAAAGCAGCACAAGGCCCGCGAGCAATCCCCGCCCGAAGGCCAGTGTGAAGGTGTCGATCGCCGTCAATCGGATCAACAGCGCGTCCGGCGTGAAGGCCATCACGCCCGCTAGTGTCAGCCAGAATCCTTTTCGGTATTCGGACATTATTCCCTCATTCCTTTTTGTCCTGTCGGGCGACGAAGGCCTCTATCGCAGCGGGAGGCACGGGACCGACCTGCACAGCGGTCAATATTCCGCTCGGCGAATAAATCATGAAGGTCGGAGTTCCCTGCAGCTGCCGCCCCGTTTGTTCCTGAAAAAATTCCGCCACCGCGTGAGGTTCGCCCACCAGATTAGGAAATCGCACCTCCCGCTCCTCAGCAAACGCCCAGGCTTCAGAGAGGCCCTCACGACCATCCAATGAGATTCCCAGAACTGAAATCGATTTGCTTTGGTTTCGCTCATGCATCTGGGATTGGCCCGTCATCTCTCTGGCGCAAATTACACATGTATGAGACCAAATCATGACGA
Organism: Gammaproteobacteria bacterium; assembly: GCA_038111345.1. GTDB lineage: Bacteria > Pseudomonadota > Gammaproteobacteria > Arenicellales > UBA868 > UBA868. The sequence goes on from JAYNKS010000235.1 coordinate 2,512, forward strand.
CCAACCACCGATCAGCGGATAGGAAACTGTCGATAACAGCAGGCTGTCCGTCAAAGTCAACGAACCGGGGCTCGCTGCTTGCGCTGATCTTCCCCATCGCGAGCAAGGCAATGAACACCGCGAGGGCTCGCCCCAAAGTGTGTCTCAATCTAAATATCTCTTTAAGCATCAGACCTCTCCCGACTTTTCACCAGAAGCACGCCCCCCACGACCAGCACCATAC
>JAYNKS010000236.1:0-2719 GCA_038111345.1 Gammaproteobacteria bacterium
GGCGTGGGTACCGCGGTAAACCATATGAATAAGTTCTTTAGCGTCCATAGGTAATCCGTCTTTCCTTTTAATTCAATTTCAAAAACGCGGGGGAGTGAGAGAGGTCCGACTGTATACTGCCGCCGTGAAAGCCAGAAGAGTCAGCGATGGTCCGATCATACATGCCGGTCTTGATGAACGGATCGGAACCAACATCAACGGTCCGAGCCTGATTCGTGTGCCCGACTGGGTCGAGCGGCCGATTGGTCGATACTACCTTTACTTTGCTCATCACAAGGGACGGTTCATCCGACTGGCATATGCGGATGTCTTGGCCGGTCCCTGGCGAATTTATCAACCGGGCGCGCTGGACGTGTCTGAATCCCTCTTCCCAGCGGAGGATCCGCCGGAACCCCCGGTCGAGGGAAGGCCTAGCTGGGCCAATACCCTACCGGGCGGCTACCTCTATGCTCACATTGCGTCACCCGATATTCACATTGATGAACGCAACCAAACAATCCGCATGTACTACCACGGGCTCTTGGATAACGGCGATCAGCAGACCCGAGTGGCGTATTCGCACGACGGTCTGCATTTCACGCCGAGAGAGCCGCTGCTTGGACCCCCTTACTTTCGCGCGTTTGAATATGACGGGTGGATTTACGCCATCAGCTGGCAGGGGCGTTTTCTTCGCGCACCCAGTTGGGATGGGCCTTTCGAACGCCAGCGCGATCCGGGGCCAGCCATGACTCTATTTGGATCAGAAAGCCTGCTAGAACTTCGCCATCCGGCGGCGCTAGTGAAGGATCAGGCCCTGCATCTTTTCTTCTCCTGCCTCGGCGACAGACCCGAGCGGATCTACCATGCCTGTGGCGCTATAGGGCCGGACTGGGATCAATGGCGCTTCTCAACACCCACAGTGTTACTCACCCCACAAGAAAAATGGGAAGGTGCTGGCCTTCCGATCGCTACCTCAATCGTTGGCGCTGCCGAGGGTGCCCTGCATGAATTGCGCGACCCCGGTATTTTTATCGAAGGGGAGGAGGCGTATCTTTTATACAGCGGTGCGGGCGAAGCTGGTATCGGCATCGCCCGCCTCGAAGGCCTCTAGCCCGTGACCTTGGTTAGCGTCTCCTCGAAGAGAGACACCGTTCGGTCTACGTTCTTGAGCTTGTCGAGGCCAAACAGTCCTATACGGAAGGTTTTGAAGTCCGGTCCTTCATCACATTGCAATGGCACACCAGCTGCGATCTGCATACCCTGCTCCATAAATTTCTTGCCGGTTTGCATATCACTATCGTTGGTGTAACTGACGACCACACTAGGTGCCTGAAACCCAGGCGCCGCCAGACTTTTAAAGCCATGTTGCTCGAGTAGAGCCCGCATTTTGGAGCCCAACTCCTCTTGGGCGGCTTTTGCCGCTGGAAAACCCATGGCCTGCGTTTCGCGCATCACATCCACGAAATCCCTGAGGCTGTCGGTGGGCATCGTCGCGTGATACGCGTGTCCACCATTCTCATAAGCGGCCATGATCTCGCGCCATTTTTTGAGATCACAGGCAAAACTACTGCTGGTGGTTTCTGTCAGTCGCTCGCTTGCTAATGGGCTGAGCATGACCAGGCCAGCGCATGGCGATCCGCTCCAACCTTTCTGTGGCGCGCTGATCAGTACATCGACCCCACAAGCCTTCATGTCGACCCAAAGCGTTCCCGACGCGATGCAATCAAGAACCAGCATGCCGCCGTGGGCGTGAACGGCATCGGCAAGCGCTCGGATGTACTCATCGGAGAGCATCATGCCAGCAGAGGTCTCGACATGAGGCGCGAAGACCATATCGGGTTTCTCGTCGCGAATCGCCGCAGTCACTTCCTCTATCGGGGCCGGCGCGTAAGCCGGCTGCGAGCCGGCCTCGATCGGGCGGGCCTTGATCACGGAATGACTCGACGGGATATTCCCCGCGTCGAAGATCTGCGTCCATCGGAAACTGAACCAACCGTTGCGCACCACGAGGCATTTCTTGCCGGTTGCGAACTGGCGCGCGGCCGCCTCCATGCCGAAGGTACCGCTGCCTGGCACCACGACAGCGGCGTCTGCGTTATAAGCTTCTTTCAGAAGCGAGGCGATATCCTTCATCACCCCCTGAAAGGACTGCGACATATGGTTCAGGGCGCGGTCTGTGTAAACAACCGAATATTCAAGGAGTCCCTGCGGATCAACATCGGGTCTAAGACCGGGCATAAAGTCTCCGTCGCTTAGCGGGCGATCGTAAAAAATGACTAAGTAATGATCGCATGTGCCAAAGTACCGACACAAACATTTTGTTGATGTTGAGAGTCATTGAAAATTCTTTGGACGGCATTAGCGAGAGCGCCCAAAAGGACTCATCGGCTATACCGATCCGTTCTTGCCAAAAGCCGCAATAAGTGGCCTTCTCATCACCGGTGCGACGGCGACATTTAACAAAGTCATGAACCAAAGAGGGTTCGCCCGCTTTGCCGACTTAAAACCCTGTAAATGTTGCTTTTTAAGGGCGCTCGCGCCTTTTTTGACGTATGCGTAAAATAACTGCCGTTAACGTCATTCTGGATTTTTCGAGCCTGTTATTCTGAGAGGAACAACCAAAACCCAGATCGCGTGTTTCAAGGTTAAAAGGAGGAGCTTTCGATGAATACACAGGCCCAACCCTGGCTGTCCCATTACCCCGCAGGGGTTCAGTGGAATGCCGACATTAAACGCCAGC
>JAYNKS010000237.1:0-2681 GCA_038111345.1 Gammaproteobacteria bacterium
CCATTGCTCGAGTGACCGCTCATCCAGCCAGGATTCTTGGAATAGACGTAGGCAAGTTGCTACCCGGCGCTCCTGCGGATATTTGCATCTTCGAGCCCATCACCGATCGGCGAGTCGACTCAGAGCAATTTATCAGTCAGGGAAGTAACACACCGTTTGACCAGAGCACCCTACCTGGCAATGTCAAAATGGCCCTCATTGCCGGCCAGATCGTCACTGATCAGGGTTAATTTTGCAAAACCGATAACGCAGAAGCGTCAGCGCCGCTTCGATTCCATCTTTCCAACCAATTTTTTTACCCTGATTGATCGACCTTGGAAAATACGAGATCGGTACTTCGGCAATCCTGATACCCTTTCTAAGTGCCTTTGCGGTTACTTCAGGGCAAAATTCAAACCTCTTGCACTGGAGATTCATACCTTTTAAGAGTTCGAGCCGAAATGCCTTATAGCACGTTGGTTCGTCCGTCAAATGGGCTCCGGGGTAAAGTACGTTGGTCAACCAAGTTAACGCCATTCCTCCTATAAAAAAACGCAAAGCTGAATGCTGAACATTTGACTTCTTAAGTCTGCGACTCCCATAAACAATTTCTGCTTCTCCTCGAATAATTGGACCGACGACTGCAGCGTAGTCGTTGGGATCGTACTCCAGATCCCCATCTTGAATGATGACTACATCCCCAGTGGCATGGTCAAGCGCGGTTCGGAGGGCAACGCCTTTTCCCGAGTTGCGCTGGTGTCCAAACACCCGGATACCTGGAATGGTATCGAGAATGCTTCGAGTACCATCATTGCTGCCATCATCAACGACGATTATCTCCATGGAAAACAGTTCCGAAGAGACGCCCATGACCGACGCAATCAACTCCCGGATCGTGTCCTCCTCGTTGAAGACTGGTATCAGGACAGACAGCAGAATCTTGTTTTGGGTTTGGGATACGTTTCTATTAATCATTGCGCCTTTTAAACTTCGTAAAACCTGATGCCTCCAAGCATTGGTGTGGCCAGCTGCGCTCGCCTTAGAGGCTTAGTTTCCCGCGGCCTAAAACTCGACCTGATCAAACGTCGAGCCTAACTCTTTCTTGGACTTTGCGTCCTCTCCCTCAAGTTTGATCCGAAGTCTCAGGTTATTGACCGAATCAGCGCTTCGTAGCGCGTCTTCGTAACTGATCAATCCTTTCTCATAGAGGACGAAGAGTGATTGATCGAAAGTCATCATGCCTTCATCGGTCGATTTCTCCATAGCCTCGCGAATCTCATTCACCTCCCCCTTCATGATCAAGTCACTGATCAACGGAGAATTCAGCATGACTTCAACCGCCGGTACGGAACCACCGTCCTTGATGTTGGGAATCAGCCGCTGCGAAATAATTGCCCGCAGATTCATCGACAGATCCATATACAGGAAATCGCGCGAGTCATCCGGATACAAATTGATTACGCGCTCGAGGGCCTGATACGTGTTGTTGGCATGCAGTGTTGCCAGACATAAATGACCGGTTTCGGCAAAAACGAGCGCACTCTTCATCGTTTCTGGCGTCCGTACCTCACCAATCTGGATCACATCGGGCGCCTGACGCATCGCGTTCTCCAAAGCCGATCGATAGGAAGACGTGTCTACCCCGACTTCGCGTTGGGTGACGATGCAGCGATCGTGCTGATGCACGAACTCAATGGGATCTTCGACCGTGACGATATGCCCTCGGGTATGGCGGTTTCGATATCCCAGAACCGCTGCCTGCGTTGAGCTTTTTCCAGTACCGGTGCCGCCGACAAAAAAAATCAGTCCACGACGCATCATCGCTATCTTTTCAAAAATCGGCTCGGGTAGGTTCAGTTCTTTAAACGTCGGAATATGTGAACTGATGCGGCGAATCACCATCCCGACCTCACCCTGCTGCTGAAAGACATTCACCCGAAAGCGCCCCAGGCCGTCAGGGTTGACTGCGAAGTTGGCGTCCTTGTCGCTTTCAAAGCGCGCTCGCTGATGCTTGTCCATCAGGGAATAGCAGAGCTGCTTCGCGCCGTCCGAATTAAGTGCGTCCGTCTTGATGGGTAGCACCTGGCCGTCCACTTTAAGACTGGGGGGCGCCCCAACCGTCACAAAAAGATCGGAGGCCCCTTTGTTTGCCATCAGGCGAAGAAGGTCGAGCGTCTCCATAGTGGCTTAAGTGAATTTGGATTGATCTACCGCCAGAGAGCGGGCGACCGAGCGCTCCACCACGCCACGATTGACCAAGTCCTCAAGCGACTGATCCATCGTAGTCATTCCCGCCTCCTTGCCGGTCTGAATCATTCCGTATATCTGAGGAATTTTGGCCTCGCGAATAAGATTCCGGATGGCCGGTGTGCCGATCATAATTTCATAAGCAGCCACCCGACCACCGCCCGGCTTTTTCAGCAGCCGCTGGGCGATCACGCCCTGAAGCGATTCCGAAAGCATGGCTCGAACCATTTCTTTTTCACCGGCCGGAAACACGTCGATGATGCGATCAATGGTCTTGGCGGCCGATGACGTATGCAACGTTCCAAACACCAGGTGACCCGTCTCCGCCGCTGTCAGCGCCAGACTGATGGTCTCAACATCACGCATCTCGCCAACTAGAACCACATCCGGGTCTTCTCGAAGCGCAGAGCGCAAAGCATCATTGAAGGACCGGGTATCGCGCCCGACTTCACGCT
>JAYNKS010000238.1:0-2675 GCA_038111345.1 Gammaproteobacteria bacterium
CTTCGGTTACCGATAGACCTGCTTGCAGGGCGCGCCAGGTGGTTTCGATCTGAAACCCGTATCCCACGGAACGTACGCGATCAAGGTCGAGCGTCTGAAGCGCATGACGCGTAAAGCACTTAAATCCGCCCGTCAGGTCCCGATACGGCACGCCTAAAATCAGTCTGGCGTAGAGATTGCCGCCGCGGGACAACATCAAACGGGAGATCGGCCAGCCCGAGATTCCGCCGCCTGGAATCCAGCGCGATCCCAGGGCGATATCCGCGTGAGCTGTCGCTTCAAGCAGTCGCGGCAGATCTTGGGGATTGTGGCTGAAGTCGGCATCAATCTCGAAGACATGTGAGTAGTCACGATCGAGTGCCCACGTGAACCCAGCCAGATACGCTTTGCCAAGCCCTTCCTTGCCTGCGCGATGCATCGCATACACCTTTGCGTCCTCGCTTGCAATGCGGTCTGCCAGCTCGCCGGTGCCGTCCGGTGAGTTGTCGTCGATGATCAGCATATCGCTCTCGGGCAGCGCGGCACGCACGGCTGACACAAATGCGTTGAGATTGCCGGCTTCGTTATAGGTGGGCACTAGGACCAGGGGATGAGGCATGGGGTGTGGATGCAATGCGTTCAAAAGACGATTAACTGAGATGCTAATCTTAACCGGTCGGGCTTCTGGTGGACGGCTGCGACAGATGAAAAGGGTGAGCCTTTGGATGAATCGATACGCGTTTCTTGAGCATGAGGGACCGCTCGCTTTCGCCCATCGTGGCGATGGGGAGGCCGCCCCTGAGAATACAGCCGCTGCCTTCCAGAGCGCCGTCAGTATGGGCTTTCGCTACCTCGAGACCGATGTGCACTGCACGAAGGACGGCGTATTGATCGCCTTTCACGATGACCGCCTCGATCGAGTAACCAATGCCCGTGGCAGGATCCGTGATCTGGATTATGGTGAGGTGAAAAGGGCCCGCGTTCATGATCGTGAAGCTATCCCGCTCATGGAGGCCTTGCTCGGCGATTTCCCGACGACTCGATTTAATATTGATCCCAAGGCCGATGCAGCAGTCGGCCCACTGATTGATGTTATCAAGCGAACCGGCTCGGCCGATCGGGTCTGTATCGGGTCATTCTCGGATCATCGGCTTCGCCAGGTTCGCGCGGCACTGCCAGAGGTTTGTACGTCGATGGCCACCTGGGAGACGGCTCGCGCCAGGTTGTCGACAGTGGGCATACCGCTACGCGGTCTTCAAGCCGCTTGTGCCCAGGTCCCGGTCCGTTGGAAGGGGATTCGTGTAATTGACCCGCGCTTCATTCGCGGCATGCGAGACCGGGGAATACAGACCCATGTGTGGACGGTCAACGACGAACCGGAAATGCAGAGTCTCCTGGATATGGGCGTCCACGGCATCATGACCGATCGACCGGCACTACTGAAGCGCGTGCTTCTTTCGCGAGGACTTTGGGTCTAGTTCAGATGGGTCGAGCGGGCTCCTGCACTCGCCGAAAAAAGAACATGCCGGCAAAAAACAGCAGCGCCACTGACAGGATACCCAGGCGTGGATTGCCCGACACGTGTGCGATCGTGCCCATCATGACTGGGCCAAAAACGGCAGCGGCCTTGCCCACGACGTTATAGAAGCCGAAGAACTCCGCGTTCTTTTCTGGCGGTATCAACTGGCTGAAAAGCGATCGACTCAACGCCTGAATCCCGCCCTGAACCAGTCCGATCACTGCGGCCAGGATGTACATCTGCAGTGCCGTTTCCATGAAGTAGGCGAAGACGGTCACGCCGACGTAGGCCCAGATACAGATCCAGATGCCGCGAAGGGCGCCATAGCGTTCGCCAAGGCGTCCGAACACCAGCGCTGCCGGAAAGCCAATGAATTGCACCAGCAATAGCGCAGTGATCAAGTTATCTGAAGAAAGCCCGATCGATAGCCCAAAATCCACTGACATACGGACGATGGTGTCTACTCCATCAATATAAAGCCAGTAGGCGAGGAGAAACATCCACGCACTGCGGTATCTTGCCAGGTTTTTTGCGGTGTCGGTCAAGGCCGTGAGCGTCTTGCGAATGTCTGCTTTTCGTTTGCCCTGCATCGGTAAAGGTTCTTCGACATAGAGAAAAAGTGGAATCGAGAAGACCGCCCACCAGATCGCAACGGTGACAAACGACCAGCGCACGCCTTGCGCGGCGTCGGCGAGGCCGAATAATTCCGGCTTCAGGGTCATCAGGACATTGATCAAAAACAGCAGGCCTCCACCAAGGTAGCCGAGCGCGAAACCTAGAGCCGAGATGCGATGGCGTTTTTCGGACGGCGCCACAATGATGAGCAAGGCATCATAAAACGTATTAGCGCCTGAGAAGCCTACGACCGCGATGGCATAAAGCAAAATGGCAAACGGCCACAGGCCCGCCTCGACCAGGTAGAGCGCGCCGGTGGCGACGACGCCGATGGTGGCAAAGGCTGCGAGCATCCGTTTCCGAAGCCCACCGGTATCGGCCATGGCGCCCAGGACCGGGGCCAGTAGCACGATTATTAGGCTAGCGATCGAGTTGCCAACTCCCAGATAGAACGTGCTCTGGGTAATCGCCGTGTCCTGACTCCAGTACTGCTTGAAGAAAATCGGAAAAAAACCGGCCATGACGGTCGTCGCAAAAGCGGAATTGGCCCAGTCGTAAAGGG